>DAOVTF010000206.1 GCA_030633225.1 Flavobacteriaceae bacterium | reverse complement strand
TGGTTCCAATTGAAAATGGAATTCCGGGTGTTGATGGTAACTTAGCTATAGAAGTCGTTTTAAACGAAAGCGACGATTTTGGAACTGTAAAAACTATAGTTAATGCTTCTATTGGAGTTTCAATTGTAGATGAATCCACTTTTGATGAAAGAACCATGTGGTCACCAAGAAACAAAACACCATTATTTTTATTAATATTTCCAAATCTAATAATTATTGGAATTTGGGGATTTATTGTATATTTAATCATTAATTTATTTAAACTATCAAAATCATAAATTTAAACAGTATGAAAACATTTAAAATTTTAACAGTTATCGGGGTATTATCTTTAGTATTATTTTCTTTCACTTCTTTTATACAAGATGAATGGAAAGTTCCCGACAAATATGAAAATATGAAAAACCCCACAGATCCAAAAGTAGATCTAAAAATAGGTAAATCATTATACAGCAAGCATTGTAAATCATGTCATGGTAAAGAAGGCTATGGTGATGGTACAAAAGCAGATGAAGTTGAAGGTGATCTGGGAGATTTTTCTACTGAAGAATTCCAGGCACAATCTGATGGCGCATTATTTTACAAAACTACTATTGGTAGAGATGATATGCCAGAATACACTAAAAAAATGCCAGATGATGAAGATAGGTGGCTTATTGTTAACTATATGAGAACTTTAGCCGAGTAATCTTTTTACCGCATAATTTTTAAGAGGAGCATAATTGCTCCTTTTTTTTGTATAGAAATTCAAATTTACTTTCGTGATTATCAGTAAAATACTAATTATAATTATCGATTAACAATAATTATTTATCCCTTTAAGATAAAATTAACATAGTTGCATGTGCAACTAATTCATATATTGTACTATATTTGCAGTCGCTAAAATAAATAGTAATGAAAGTATGAATAATAATGTGAAATTTGATAGAACCGTTCTTCCCTGTTTAGGCAGAACTGCTAAATTAGCTGGATATTATTTTATGGATACATTTCATGAAAATGGTATTGATCTTTCTAAAGAACAATGGATTGTGTTAAAAAAATTGAATGATAAAGATGGTCAAACTCAAAATGACTTAGCTTTTATAACCAATCGTTCAAAAACTTCTTTGACTAGGCTAATAAACACCATGGAAAAGAAAAACCTGGTATTTAGAGAACTTTCAAAAGAAGATAAAAGGATAAATCATATTTACTTAAGTGATCTAGGTAAAAAGACTTTTTTATTTTCGTTACCTGTTTTAAAAAAATTAATGAGTGAACTTCAAGATAATATAAGTCAAAAAGATTTAGCAACTACCATTGAAGTACTAGATCAAATTCAAAATAATATCAATAAAAAAATTAAACTTTACTAAATTATTATAATGAGAAAGTATATAAGTATAGCATTAGGTATTGTATTACTAGTTGGAGCATTTTTAGTTGTTAAAGCAATGATTGCCAGTAATCAAAGACCTGAACGTAAGGCAATAAAAATTGTTAAAACCGTTTTTATTGATATTGTTGAAAATAAAGATATACCCATAACCATTAATGCTAACGGTAATTTGGTAGCTAAAAATAAAATAGAAATATTTAGTGAAGTTCAAGGTGTTTTAAAAACAACTTCAAAAGATTTTAAAGCTGGTACTTCTTATAGAAAAGGAGAGACTATATTAAGAATTAACAACGAAGAGCATTATGCTAATTTACAAGCACAAAAGAGTAATTTATATAATGCGATAACTTCAATAATGCCTGATATTCGTTTAGATTACCCTAGTGAATATGAAAAATGGCAAGCATATTTGTCAAGTTTTGACTTTAATAAAACAACTCCTACCCTACCTGAAATGAATTCTGAAAAAGAGAAATTCTTTATTTCCGGTAGAAACATATATACTTCGTATTACAATGTAAAAAATATGGAAGTAAGATTAAATAAATATATTATTCGTGCGCCTTACAATGGTATTTTAACAGATGCCCTAGTTAATCCAGGATCATTAGTTCGCCAAGGTCAAAAACTGGGAGAGTTTATCAACCCGAGTGTTTATGAAATGGAAGTTGCCATCAACGCAAATTATATTGATCTACTCCAAAAAGGAAATACTGTTAAGTTACAAAACTTAGATAATACAAAGACTTGGAATGGTAAAGTAATTCGTGTTAACGGAAAAGTTGATCAAGCATCGCAAACCGTAAAAGCATTTATTCAAGTAGCAGGAAAAGATCTTAAAGAAGGTATGTACTTAGAAGCAAATTTGGTTGCAAAAAAGGAAAAAGATGCTTATGAAATGCCTAGAAAACTATTGGTTAATAATGAAAGTGTATTTGTTTTTAAAGATTCTGTTTTAGATCTGGTAAAAGTGAATCCCGTTTATTTTAAAGACAAAACCGTTGTAATTAAAGGTTTAGAAAATGGCACAAAGGTCTTGGCTAAAAACGTACCGGGAGCTTATACAGGAATGGCGGTAAAAGTTTTTGATCAAAATACAAAACAAAAGTAATTTTTAACTTTTACTTAAAATTATCATGAAAAAAGTAATAACCTATTTTATAAAGTACCCGGTTGCAGTAAATGTTATTATCATAGCATTTATAATCTTTGGTTACCTAGGTGCAAAATCGATGAAATCATCTTTTTTCCCTCTAACCGATTCAAAAAATATTACTATAAGTCTTTTTTATCCTGGTGCTTCACCTGAAGAAATGGAAGAAGGTATTGTTTTAAAAATTGAAGATAATTTAAAAGGTGTTGTTGGTATTGACAGGGTAACATCCGTATCACGTGAAAATTCAGCTTCCATTAATGTTGAAATTGAATTAGATAAGAATATTGATGTTGTTCTAGCCGATGTTAAAAATGCTGTCGATAGAGTTCCATCGTTTCCTACAGGGATGGAACCTGCTGTTATTGCAAAAGTTGAAAATACGACACCAACCATTAGTTTCACTTTAAGTGGAGATAATATTCCTTTAACCACATTAAAACAATATGCCCGCAATGTTGAAAATGATCTAAGAGGAATGAAAGGTATTTCTCAGGTTTTCTTAACCGGTTTCCCTTTGGAAGAAATTGAAATTGCCGTTAGAGAAATTGATCTAAGAGCTTATGATCTAACATTTGCAGATGTTGCTAATGCCGTTAAACAGACCAATCTTTTAATTACAGGTGGAAACATTAAAACAGAAGCTGAAGACTATTTAATTCGTGCTAAAAATCGTCAATATTATGGTGATGAATTGAATTATATTGTTGTTAAAGCTGATAAATCTGGTAAAATTATTTATTTAAAAGATGTTGCAGATGTTAGAGATACATGGAATGAAAATCCTGATCGAATATTTTTTAATGGAGAAATTGCCATAAATATTCAGGTAAATAATACCAATAATGAAGATTTAATTGTATCCGCTACCGATATAAAAGCCTATATAAAAACCTTTAATGAACAACATGATAATGTTGAATTAAATATTGCCAGTGATCGCTCAATAACTTTAGAGCAAAGAACAAAATTATTAACTGAGAATGCCATTATTGGAATGTTATTGGTATTGTTATTTTTAGCAATATTCTTAAATGTTAGATTGGCATTTTGGGTTGCAGCAGGTTTACCAATTGCCTTTTTTGGTATGTTTATTTTTGCAGCACAATTAGGAGTTACAATAAATGTCTTATCCCTTTTCGGAATGATTATCGTGATTGGTATTTTAGTAGATGATGGTATTGTAATTGGTGAAAATATTTACCAACATTATGAAAAAGGAAAAACTCCAATAAGAGCAGCTATTGATGGTACTCTGGAAGTTATCCCTCCTATTGTTTCAGCTATATTAACAACCATGTTGGCTTTTTCAACCTTTTACTTTTTAGATGGTAGAATGGGCGATTTCTTTAAAGAAGTATCTACTGTGGTAATTTTAACATTAGCCGTTTCATTGATTGAAGCCTTAATTATTTTACCTGCACATATTGCACATTCAAAAGCATTGGTTCGAAAAGAGAAAAAAAGAACCGGTATATTTAAATTGTTTTATGCCATCAATCAAAAAGGAGATCAGTTTTTAATGTTTTTAAGAGATAAACTGTACGCTCCATACTTAAGATTTTACTTAAGAAATAAATTTTTAGGATTTGCTATTCCAATTGCTTTGTTAATTTTTTCTATCGGTGGGATCTCAAGTGGTGTAGTAAAAACTTCTTTCTTTCCTAAGATGGCGAGTGATCGAGTTTCTATTAGTTTAACCATGCCTCAAGGTACAAATGAAAAAATTACAGATTCAATTATATCACAAATTGAAGAGGCTGTATGGTTAGTTAATGATGAATTTACAAAATCAAAACAAGTAGATCATCACCAAGTAGTTCAAAATATTATTAAACGTATTGGCCCAGGCACAAATAAAGCAAGTTTAACTGTTAACCTATTGCCAGGAGAGCTAAGAGATTTTCCTTCTATTGACATTACTAATGCAATAGAAGAAAAAGCCGGTAAAT
>DAOVTF010000102.1 GCA_030633225.1 Flavobacteriaceae bacterium | reverse complement strand
ACGCGAAAACACATCCATTTGTGCTACGTTTAACTGGCGTTCTTCAATAATATATGGTGTTACGCTACTTACTAAAGTATCAACATATAAACTATTTATACCTTGATCTTTAACGGCGAATTTTTTAAATTCATTGCCTAAGTTCATAAAAATTTAATTTACATTTAAGTTTGTAAATATACTTAAAATTAACTTATTCAGACCTTTGAAAAATTAATAATATTACAATGAATAAGCCTTTTTGGTTTCTAATTCCTACCTTCTCAAACAAGGTTTTACAAAGATTTCTTTTATATTTTAATTGGTTCTATCCTTAATTTTGCTGGAATATTTATTTTTATGTCCTAATGCCAGATAGGCAATTCATTTTTTTCTTCGATAAAAAAAACGAAACAAAAAAATCAAGGCTTACAATAATTTAATAACCTAAATTTTATAAAAACTATACCGATAGCTATCGGTAGCAGCCGAGTGATTTTCGAGCAAGCTCTCAACCCTGCCTACCGGCAGGCAGATTCTCGGTTTTACTATATTTTTATTTCATTTAAACATCAAATTCTTGAAGGCCATTCCTCAACAAGTAATAGAAAAAATATTTCAACAGTTTTTCCATTAAATACATTGAAGAGCCTTTTAATTAAGTATTGATAAGTTCAAAAAAAAACTCCATAAGCCTAAACTAATGGAGTTTGATATTGTTATATTTCCTTAAATTATTTGTAAACTTCTTTAACAAACTCTTCGTAGGTTACTTCTTTATTTTTTAACTTGATATTCTCTTTAAAGAACTTCAATAATTTTTCATTCATTAATTGATCAGAAAGGCGTTTAGCTTCCTCTTGATTAGAAAGAACACGATTTGAAATTTCATCTAGTTCTTTTTCTTCCGGGTTAAGATTTCCGTATTGTGCCATTTGATTTTTAATATATCCTTTGGCATACTCTTTTAAATCTTCGTAAGAAACCTGAATATCATTTTCCTTACTTATTTTCCCTTCAATTAATTGGTATCGTAATCCCTTTTCAGAACGATTGAATTCTTCAACTGCTTGTTCTGCCGTCATTGGTTTTTCACCTGCAACAGCTAACCATTTTTGTAAAAATTCAACAGGAAGATCAAATTTTGTGTTTTCAATTAAACTTTCTGTTACCGCATTTAACAATTGTTGGTCAGATTGTGTTGAAAATTGTTTTTCGGCATCTTCTTTCAACTTAACAGTAAGTTCTTCTTTAGTTTTAACGATATCTTTACCAAATATTTTATCAAACAAATCTTGATTAATTTCAGCTAATTCTGTTTCCGTAACTTCTTCAATAGTAAATTTTAAAGGTTCATTAAAATCATGAGCCTCTTCATGTGTAATACCTAAAATATTCATTAACAAATGGTCGTCTGTAAATAAATTTTTTGATTTCAAATCAACAGTATCTCCAACTTTTTTACCAATAAATTTTTTGATATTCGCTTTACCTTTAATTTTTTCTAATTTAAAAGTAGATTTCTTTTCAATCTCTTTCTCTTCATTTACAAAAGTTCCGGTAACATTTGAATTATCAACTATAGATTCTTGAGCTTTCATTTTACCATATTGCTCTTGAATACCTACAATTTGATCTTCGATCATTTTATCGTCAGCAACAATTTTATATGCAGTAATTGCTTTTTTTGGTTTTAAATTTACTTCAAATTCAGGTGCCAATCCCAATTCAAATTCAAAAGTAAACTTATCTTTATCCCAAGAAAAATCGTCTTGAGTTTTTGGTAAAGGATTACCTAAAACATCCAATTTTTCTTCTACCAAAAATTTATTTAATGATTCTTGCAACAACTTATTCACTTCATCAATCATTACAGATTTACCATATTGCTTTTCCACTAAACTCATTGGCACATGCCCTTTTCTAAAACCAGGTATATTAGCTTTTTTACGATAATCTTTTAAAATATCATCAACTTTTGACTTATAATCGTCTGTAGTGATATCAATTTTTACAATTGAATTTAATTCGTCAATGTTTTCTTTGGTTATATTCATTACTACGTTATTTAACTTTAAAAAAATAAGTGTGCAAAAATAGTCATTTTATAGCATATTATAACAATGATTAAGTCAAATCATTTTAAGTAACAAGTTAATTAAGTGTTAAATTAAAATTTGAAGGTAATAATCAGGATTAAATCTTAATAAAATGGTAGTTTATTAGTAAATTATTCAATCAATTTATGCAAAATAGACTCTGTAATTGAAAGTAAAATACTAAAAATAAGAGCTGTCCAAAAACCATCAACATTAAATCCATCAATCAAATTATTTGCTAATAAAATAATACCTGCATTAATTACTAGTAAAAATAATCCCAAAGTTAATATGGTTACCGGTAAGGTTAAAATCACTAAAATTGGTTTTAAAATTGTAAAAAGTATTCCTAATAAAACAGCCACCCATATTGCAGTTACATAATTGTCTACCATCACACCAGGTAAAAAATAACCTATAATTATTACTGCTACAGCAGATAAAAGTATTTTTAAAATAAAATTCATAAGAAAATTTGTTTAATTTATCAGTTGACGAATTTAGCTATTTTCAAGAAAATTTGCAACATTATTATAAAAATCAATTGGGTTTTCAGCATGAAGCCAATGTCCTGAGTTTGAAATAACTACAATTTTACTATTTGGAAAGTGAGTTTTGATTAACGTTTCGTCATCTTTAGAAATATATCCTGAGTTCTCACCTTTTAAAAATAAAGTTTCACCATCAAATTCTGTTATTGGTGGTAAACCAACTCCAACCTCATCAAAACACTCGGTTAAACATTTTAAATTAAAACGATAATCAAATTTATCTTTGGTTTTGCGATATACATTTTTTGATAAAAACTGCCTTATATCATTTTCAGGAATATATTTTTTGAAAATTTCATCAATTTCAATTCTTGATTTCACCTTATTAAAATCTACTGCATTTAAAGCTTCTAAAATATGATGATGGTGGGGTGGATAAAACCTTGGAGCTATATCTGCAACTATTAATTTATTCACCTTTTCTGGATAATCAACGGCAAATAACATAGCAGTTTTACCACCCATTGAATGACCTAATAAATTTACAATGCTTAATTGATGATGTTCAATATAATGCAACAAATCATCAACCATTAATTCATAAGTAAAATCATTAGAATGAAAACTTCTTCCATGATTACGCTGATCAATAATATGAACTTGATAATTTTCTGAAAATTTGTTAGCCAAAGTTTTCCAATTATCTCCCATTCCAAAAAAACCATGCAAAATCAATAATGGTTCTCCTTTTCCTAAGATAACTGAATGTAATAATTCTATCATTTTAATTTTTGTAAATACATACTTACAACATTTTGCAAACCAAGATAAAGGGATTCTGATATCAAAGCATGACCAATCGATACTTCCAATAAATTAGGAATATTTTTTGAAAAATATTGAAGATTATCCAAACTTAAATCATGACCTGCATTTAACCCCATGCCCAGTTCACTAGCTAATTCCGCAGCTTTAACATAAGGAATTATCCCATCCAAATCACCTTTATCATAATCAACAGCAAAAGCTTCAGTATATAATTCGATTCTATCTGTTCCCGCCTTAGCCGCTGCTTCAATCAAAGCTAGATCAGTATCCATAAAAATGGATGTTCTAATGCTGTTTCTTTTAAATTCGGTTACAATCTCTTGTAAAAAACTTTGATTCTTTATCGTATCCCAACCTGCATTTGAAGTAATGGCATCAACTGCATCTGGCACTAGGGTAACTTGAGTTGGCTTAATATCTAAAACTAAATCCATAAATTGTTTTATGGGATTTCCTTCAATATTAAATTCTGTATTAACCACGGGTTTTAAATCATAAGCGTCTTGGTATCTAATATGTCTTTCATCTGGCCTAGGATGTATAGTAATTCCTTGTGAACCAAATTCTTGAATATCAATAGCGGCTTGAATTAAATCGGGAGTGTTTCCGCCTCGAGCGTTTCGTAAAGTTGCAATTTTATTTATATTTACACTTAATTTTGTCATTAGTAATTTATTTATAATTTTAATGCCAAAGATATTTTATCTTTACAAAAAGTAAATTTATTTTAAGTCGCAAAATTACAATTATTATTTACTAAATAAATTGTAGCCATAAGTTTTATGCAAACCATTGATTACATATCAAAAGATATTAAAGCGTTAAGTATTAATGACAAAATAAGTAAAGCTCAGGCTTTATTTGAGAAATTTTCTTATTCTCATCTTCCAATAGTTAATAAAAATACTTATTGTGGCACCATCTCTAAACGTTCTCTTGACCATACAGATTTTGGTGATAAAAAATTAATAGAAATAAAGAAAAATATACGAGTATTTTATGCAAGTGAAGCCATGAACTGGTTTGAAGTTCTACAATATTTTGCAACATTCAACACTAATTTAATACCAGTTTTAGATCAGAATAAAAAGTATATTGGATATTATGAATTAAACGATTTTTTAAATATTTTTAAATGTACACCATTTTTGCATGAAGAAGGAGTAATACTTGTTGTGTCAAAAGATATAAATGATTATTCTTTTAGCGAAATATCACAAATAGTTGAATCAAATAATGCAACATTATTTGGCGCTTTTGTTTCTAAAATTGAAAATGATATTGCACAAATTACTCTAAAACTTAGTTCCCACGATATTACTAATACTTTAAGTTCTTTTAGAAGGTATAATTATCTTATTATAAATGATTTTCAAAAAGATAAATATCTTGAAGAATTAAATGAAAGATCAAATTATTTACAAAAATACTTAAATATATAGGCAAGTGAAAGTTGGGATTTACGGACAATCAAATAATGAAATAACAAAAAAGTATGCCCGTTTTTTGATTGACATCTTTAACCAAAATAAGATCAGTATTCTTTTTGAAGAAAAGTTTTATGAATATCTTAAAAATGATATAAACGATTTAAATTATCAAACCTTTAAAAGTTATAATAATCTTGATTCTTCACTTGATCTATTCTTTAGCGTTGGCGGTGATGGAACATTTTTACGATCTATTTCATTTGTCAGAGATTTAAATATTCCAATTATTGGTATAAATACTGGTAGATTAGGATTTTTAGCTACAATTCAAAAAGAAGATATTGAACAAGCTTTTAATGAAATATTGAATAAGAAATATGTAATTCAAGAGCGGACTTTGCTTTGTGTAAAAACAGATGATAACAACAAAGATATTGCTGAATTAAATTTTGCTTTAAACGAAGTTTCGGTTAGCAGAAAAAATACTGCTTCTATGATAACTGTTGAAACTTATTTAGATAAAGAATTTTTAAACACTTACTGGAGCGATGGCTTAATAATTTCAACCCCAACAGGGTCAACCGGTTACTCTTTAAGTTGTGGTGGCCCAATCATATCCCCAACATCAAAAAATTTAATTTTAACACCTATTGCTCCACATAGTTTAAGTGTCCGTCCGTTAGTAATACCTCAAGAAACTAAAATTGCACTAAAAGTTGATAGTCGTGCTAACGAAGCTTTGCTAACCTTAGACTCTCGAATTACAACTATTAATAATAACACAAATATTACGATTGAGAAGTGTAATTTTACTATAAAAACTATTCAACTTAATTCTCAATCTTTCATTAAAACTCTTCGTGAAAAACTACTGTGGGGAGAAGATAAACGCAATTAAATTTAATCTATAGTATACAATTTTACTCTTAAAAATCTGTTTATCAAAAAAGACCTTTTAATTCAATTAAAAGCAAATGTATTTTTTTATATTTGCGAACTATTTTTAATGATGAAAAAATTTATAATAGCATTCTTATTTTTACTAAGTTCTGCGTACTCTTTTGCTCAAATTAATGAGATTGGAGCATTTTTGGGAGGTAGTAATTATATAGGTGATATTGGCAATACCAGATATATTTGGCCCAATAATTATGCTGTTGGTGGAATTTACAAATGGAATATGCATCCTCATTTTTCTATTAGAGGAACTTATACTTATGCTAAAATTTCTGGTGACGATTCAAAATCTAATAATTCTTTTAGAGAAAATCGCGGGTTAAGTTTTACAAATACACTTCATGAGTTGGCGGCAGGTATTGAATATAATTTTTTTAAATATAATCTGTCTAAAATTGGACATACACAAACACCATATATTATTGTTGA
This sequence comes from Flavobacteriaceae bacterium, assembly GCA_030633225.1. GTDB lineage: Bacteria > Bacteroidota > Bacteroidia > Flavobacteriales > Flavobacteriaceae > Lutimonas. The sequence goes on along the minus strand of DAOVTF010000102.1, from coordinate 873 downwards.
AGCTGCAGTTGCTAATTACGCTACGGTAAATGGTCGTACTTTTAATTTTACAGTTCCTTTTGGTATTGGTTATAAAAGAAAATTAGCTCCTAATGTTGGAATTGCAATTGAAACATCATTTAGATATACTTTTAAAGATGATATTGATGGTTATCCAACTTATAATATAGTTGATGTTAAAGGAAACCCAGTTGATGTGAATGGAAATATTCAAATAAACCCTGACAATAATGATTGGTATGTTTTTACAGGAATAACCATAGTTTATGCTTTTGGAAGAGAAGGGTGTTATACTGGAAAATTTTAGTGTAAAATGAGTTTAAAATCAAAAATAAATCTTGATAAGTTACCAAAGCACGTTGCTGTGATTATGGATGGTAATGGCAGATGGGCTAAAAAACAAGGTTTTAAACGTGTTTTAGGTCATGAGAAAGGAACAGAAGCAGTTAGAAAAACAGTAGAGGCAGCAACGGAATTAGGAATTGAAGCACTTACACTTTTTGCCTTTTCTACGGAAAATTGGAACAGACCAAAATTTGAAGTAGATACTTTAATGAGCTTATTGGTTAGTTCACTAAAAAAAGAAATTTCAACATTACAAAAAAATAATGTTCGATTACAAACTATTGGTAATATAGATAAACTTCCAAAAAAAGCAAAAAGACAACTTCAAGAAGTAATCGATCTAACTAAAAATAATTCGCAGCTAACTTTAACTTTGGCTCTAAATTATGGGGCTAGAGAAGAAATAATAAATGCAACTAAAAATATTTCTAAAAAAATTGTTAATAATGAGCTAAAAATCGAAGAAATTGATGAAAATATTATAAATAGTCATTTATATACATTTACTTTGCCCGTCGTTGATTTTTT
>DAOVTF010000254.1 GCA_030633225.1 Flavobacteriaceae bacterium | reverse complement strand
CCCTTTTCTATAAGATAACCTCCCATCAAAAATTCTATTTACGGATGTAGTGTCACTTACAAATGTTGAACCACCAGTTTGAGATACAATATTGTTAACTTGAGCTAGTCTCCAGCTTTTAAAATTACTTTCACCATCAAAATTTTCATAAACTAAACCATCCAAATAAGTAGCAAAACCTTCATTCAACCAAATATCTCCCCAAGAACCACATGTGATTTTATTTCCAAACCACTGATGTGCCAGTTCATGTGCAATAAGTCCTCGATTCCAACCACCCATAAAGGTCATTGTTGTATGTTCCATACCACCTCCCCAACCGAATTCGGCATGACCGTATTTCTCAGAAGCATAAGGGTATAACTCAAATAATTCTCCAAAAAGATCCATGATATCTGGCGTTATTGCAGTTCCCACTTGAGTACTATTTAAAGTTTCAGGATAAACATAATTAACAACATCAAAATTACCATTATCTACATGATCATTATAAACCGAATAATTAGTAACTGCAATAGCAATTAAATAAGCTGGGATTGGAAATTTATGTTTCCAATGTGTAATTTTGTTGCTACCTGAAATTGATTCAGATTTTAATACACCGTTTGATGCCGCTTTGTATTGTGATGGGTGTGTTACATATATATCTATAGAGTCAATTTTATCAATAAGATCTTGCTTGCATGGCCACCAACCTTTTGCACCATAGGGTTCTGATAGTGTCCATAATACAGGAGTGTTTGAAGGGCCATGTGTATTTATTTCAAAAGAACCAAACCCTGAACTTACAGGGTTACCTCCATATATAATAGTTAAAGAATCTAATACTCCAATATTTTGGGAAGAGGTTAAATCGATAACAAGTTCTTCATTTAAATTTTGGATAAAATTTAAATCCTCACCTCTTTGAGTGACTTTTGAAACGCTCATATTCGATGCCAGATCAAAGGTAATTTTATTTAAATCGTCTAAAGCAGTAAAGTAAGAGGTTACCTTACCATTAATCTCAGGTTTTGCAGGATCTACTGCCCATTCTAACCTGTGGTATTTTAAATCGTAATTTGTAGTGTTCGGATTAGCTTTAAATGTAATTTTATTAGCAGCATTCCTTTTTTCAAAATGAACAATTTCATCTAAACTATTGTCTGTTATATTTTCTACTTTTTGCCCATAAGACATAGAGAAAAATAAAATAAATATATAAAGTAAAAAGTGCTTCATATAAAGTAAATTTGTTTTTGTTAGAATTTCGCAATTTATAAAACCAACCAAGTTAGTGGTTTAAGAAAAATCAAATATACAAATAATGTACTTAATAAAGTTTTTTAAAAAATCAAAGTCTACTTTACTTTTTTTATTGTTTTTCACATTAATTTTTTTACCAATTCTATATTTTATGGTAAAACCAAAAAGTGAATTACCTGTTTATAATCCAAGTGATGTAAACCCGCGGTTGGTAGATGATGCCGTAAAGCACATAAGTAGAGACCATAAAGTTTCTGATTTTAAATTGATTAATCAAAATGGAGAAATTATTACTCAAGAGAATTTTGAGAATAAAATATATGTAGCTGACTTTTTCTTTACTAGATGTCAAACTATTTGTCCAGTAATGGCTGTAAATATGGCTGAACTTCAGGATTATTATAAAAACGATAATGAGATTAAATTTTTATCACATTCTGTTACACCAATAATGGATAGTGTACCCATATTAAAAGTTTATGCTGATAAAAAAGGGGCTATTGATGGAAAATGGGAAATTACAACTGGCGATAAAAAGCATATTTATGAGTTGGCAAGAAAATCATATTTTGCCGTTTTAGATGAAGGAGATGGCGGTGATCAAGATTTTATTCATACAGAACAATTTATTCTAATTGATAAAAAAAAACAGATACGTGGATTTTATGATGGTACCGATACTAAAGAGATGCAGCGAATAATTGATGATATTGAGATCTTAAAAAAGGAATAAATATTAAGAATTACTTATTAAATTTTGAACAATTTTTGAAACATTATTAAGAATTAATTCATTAATAATGACCTAGGAAATTTCTTAAAATATGACATTTATCACTTTTTTGAATTTTAATTTATGTATTTTCGTGCAGTATTTATAATCAATCTAAATAAAAATTGGAAACAACCATTGCAAATTTAAATGTAGGAGAACGAGGTGTTATTAAGGATATTTCTCTTGAGAATATTCCGTTAGCACTTTTAGAGATGGGTTGCTTACCAGGTGAAGATGTTGAATTAATACAAATTGCTCCCCTTAAAGACCCTTTGTATATTAGGGTGAATGGCAGTCATTTAGCTATTAGAAAAGAAACTGCAAAACAAATATTGATTACCAAAAAATAATTAATGGCAAACAATAAAGCTATAAAAGTTGCTTTAGTTGGTAATCCAAATACCGGTAAAACCTCATTGTTTAATCAACTTACCGGATTAAATCAAAAAGTTGGAAACTATCCTGGAATAACTGTTGAAAAGAAAATTGGAATTTCACAACTTTCTAAAACCAGTAAAGCGACAATTATTGATCTGCCCGGAACTTATAGTATAAACCCAACAACTTTAGATGAGAATATTGTATTGCATACCTTATTACAAACATCACATGAGAGTTATCCTGATGTAATAGTTGTTGTTGCAGATGTTGAAAATATTAAACGGAATCTTCTGCTTTTTTCTCAAATAAAAGATTTACAAATTCCAACGTTTTTAGTTCTTAATATGGCAGATCAAATGTCAAGAAAGGGAATTTCAATTGATATTGAAGAGTTAGAAAAAGAATTAAATACTAAAATTATACTAATAAGTGCTCGTAAAAATCAGGGTATTGATGAAGTTAAAAATGCTATAGATAATTATGAATCATTAAACACTTTGCCAATTGCTAATATTTCTGGCAAAATAGATAAAGATTATTTTAAAAAACTAAAAGAAGATTTTCCCGAGTTTCCTCTTTATAAAACATGGTTATATATTACGCAGGTTGATGAATTTGAAGACTTGTCAGAGGACCAAAAAGCAAAAATTAATTCCTATAAAAAAGAGAAAGAAAAAATTAAAAAATACCAGCATAAAGAAACCATATTTCGTTACAAACAAATAAATGAGATCTTAAAAAAGAATTATCATGTGAATAGGTCTGAGGGGAGTGATTTAAGATCTAAATTAGATAAAATTCTTACGCATAAGATATGGGGATATGTGATTTTCGCCTTGATCTTGATGGTTATATTTCAATCAATATTTGATTGGGCTACGGTACCAATGGATTTGATTGATAGTTTTTTTGCCAACTTAAGTATTAAAGTAAAAGAAGTATTACCGTCAGGAATGTTAACAAATTTGATAGCCGAAGGTATTATACCGGGTATAGGCGGAATAGTAATTTTTATACCTCAAATTGCAATTTTATTTTTATTTGTTGCCATTTTAGAAGAAACAGGATATATGAGTCGTGTAGTTTTTTTAATGGATAAAATTATGCGTCGTTTTGGAATGAGCGGTAAAAGTGTTGTCCCGTTAATTTCGGGTACGGCTTGCTCAATACCTGCAATTATGGCTGCAAGAAATAT
>DAOVTF010000189.1 GCA_030633225.1 Flavobacteriaceae bacterium | reverse complement strand
TTTTGACACTCTGAACATTCTAAAAGATGATTTTCTAAATTAACTTCCTCATTCTCATTTAGTTCTCCAAGAATATTTAATTCTAACATGTCTTTATACTTTTGATGTTTCATTTTACTACCTTTTTGTACAATTCATTTTTCTAAAATTGGTTTTAGTTTAGTTCTCATTTTTTTTGTTGAATCAAATAAATATCTTTTTATTGTTCCATCAGTGCAATTCATCATTTGGGCAATTTCTTTAATCTTAAATCCTTGATAATATTTTAATGTAAATGCCATTTTTTGTTGTTTTGGTAATTTATCTAACTCCGCATTTATTAGTCGGGCTATTTCGTTATCAAGTGTGCTTTGGTCAGTTCTAACTCCACTATCAATTGTTGATTCAAAAGAAATATTATTCTGACTTTTTTCATCATATTGGTTTTGAGAATCAAACGAATAATTTATACTCTTTCTTTTGAATGAAATACAAACATTAGTTGTAATTCTATAAACCCAAGTTGAGAATTCGCAATTAAATTGAAAATTCTTCAATCCTTTATGAACACGTAAAAATACATCTTGATAAATATCTTGGGCATCATCACTATTATTTCTAAAAGAATTGGCAACATATAGAACCACACGGTCGTATTTTACAACCAATTCTTCAAAAGCTTGGTTATCACCTTTTTGAGCTCTAATTATTAAATTTTTATCTTCTTGCATTATTTTTTAGTCATCCTACTTCTTTAGACTCTACTCTCAAAAAAAGGTTGTGTTGAATATAAAAATTATTGCAATATTTAATTATTACAAACACTTCAAAAATATTTCAAACTACCGATAATAAAAGCTATATGCTATAAAGCATCTAGATTTGATAAATAATTTAAACTGGAATTCGTTTTAATTTGAAATGAATTATACAAGAAACTCTAAATATTATTTATTTATTCATTGATGTTTTTTAATAGCTTTTATATGTTTAGTGGTTATTAATTAAATGTTACTTTATATAATAAAGAGAAATTAACAATGGGAAATGGAAATGGAAAACAAATCCAGAGTATAAGCGATGTTACTGTTATGTTCGCTGGTGACTCTGGTGATGGAATGCAGCTTACCGGTACACAGTTTAGTGATACCACTGCTTTCATTGGTAATGATTTAAATACATTACCTGATTATCCTTCAGAAATTAGAGCGCCAATTGGAACTATTTACGGTGTTAGTGGTTTTCAACTAAGTTTTAGTTCTAAAAATATTCATACTCCGGGTGATAGCCCTGATGTTCTTGTTGCAATGAATCCGGCAGCATTAAAAAAATATTTACCTACTATTAAAAAGAATGCAGCAATTATTGCAAATTTAGATTCTTTCGATAAAAAAAATCTTAAACTTGCTAACTATGAATCTAATCCTTTAGAAGATGGTTCATTAAAAGGTTACAAAGTTTACGAAGTTCCAATTACTTCAATGACGCAAGAGGCTCTTAAGGATACAGATCTTTCGCAGAAACAAATTGTAAGAAGTAAAAACTTTTTTGCTCTTGGTTTAATGTATTGGATGTATGCACGCCCGATGGAACCAACTTTGGATTGGATGAAAGAAAAGTTTAAAAAGAAACCACAAATTATTGAAGCTAATTCCATCGCCCTTAAAACCGGTTATTATTATGGGGATACTGCAGAAATATTTTCAAATCGTTATGAAGTTAAACCTGCAAAATTACCTAAAGGTATTTATAGAAGCATCTCTGGTAATGAAGCAACTGCTATGGGATTTGTTGCAGCTTCGGTTATTAGTGGGCATCAACTATTTTTAGGTTCTTATCCTATTACTCCGGCTTCTGACATTTTACATTTTTTAAGTAAATATAAAAACTTTGGTGTAAAAACATTTCAAGCAGAAGATGAAATTGCCGGTATTGCTTCAACAATTGGAGCAGCATTTGGTGGTTCTTTAGCAATTACAACTACTAGTGGTCCTGGACTTGCACTTAAAACAGAAGCTGCTGGGTTAGCTGTTATTACAGAATTACCAATTGTTATTGTTAATGTTCAAAGAGGTGGACCAAGTACTGGTTTACCAACTAAAACAGAACAAGCTGATTTATTACAATCTATGTATGGAAGAAGTGGTGAATCTCCTCTCGTAGTAATGGCTGCATCAACACCTTCTGATTGTTTTAATATGTCTATTGAAGCATCGCGAATTGCAATGAAATTTATGATACCTGTGATTCTTTTAACAGATGGTTACATTGCAAATGGTACTGAGCCGTGGCGAATTCCTCACGCAAGTGAATTACCTAAATTCAATCATGAATTAGAAACTAAAGTAGAAGGATTTCAATCATATTCAAGAGATGAAAATTTAGCTCGTCCTTGGGCAGTTCCGGGAACTCCAGGTCTTGAACATAGAATTGGTGGATTGGAAAAAGAAAATATAACCGGTAATGTGAGTCAGGAACCAGATAATCATGATCTAATGGTTCGATTAAGAGAAGAAAAAATTCAAAAAATAAGCCTTGATATTCCTGAAGCAGAAGTTGAAGGTGAAGACTCAGGAAATCTTTTGGTAATTGGTTGGGGTGGAACAGAAGGTGCAATAAAAGAAGCTGCAAATAGGGCTAGAAAAAATGGGAATAAAGTATCGAGAATTCATTTAAAGTACATTAATCCTTTCCCTAAAAATTTGGAAGATGTACTTTCTAAATTTGATAATATTTTGGTTCCAGAAATAAATATGGGACAATTATCAAAAATATTAAGAAGCACATTTAATATAAAAACAATCCAATTTAATAAAGTGAGAGGTTTACCTTTCAAAATTCAAGATGTACAAGATAAAATTGAAGAAATCATTGGAGGCAAAAATGACTAATAAAATAGATGTTGATGAACTTAAACTAACCTCTAAAGATTTTAAATCAGATCAAGATGTAAGATGGTGTCCGGGTTGTGGCGATTATTCTATTCTTGCACAAGTTCAAAAAGTTCTTCCAACTCTTGGAGTTAAGAAGGAAGACTTTGTTTGGGTTTCAGGTATTGGATGTTCAAGCCGTTTCCCTTATTATATGGATACTTATGGTTTTCACTCCATTCATGGTAGAGCACCTGCTATAGCTACTGGATTAAAAATTGCTCATCCGGAATTATCTGTTTGGATAGCAACCGGTGATGGTGATTTGATGAGTATTGGTGGTAATCATTTTATTCATGCTTGTAGAAAAAATGTTGATGTAAATATTATTCTTTTCAATAATGAAATTTATGGATTAACAAAAGGTCAATATTCACCTACATCTGAGAAAGGGAAAGTCACAAAAAGTTCTCCTTATGGTTCAATTGATTATCCTTTTAATCCTGCATCACTTGCACTTGGTTCAAATTCAACTTTTGTTGCTCGTACTATGGATCGTGATCCCAAACATCTTCAATTTATATTGAAAAGAGCTGCAGAACATAACGGAGTATCTTTTGTTGAAGTTTACCAAAACTGTAATATCTTTAATGATGGTACATTTTTTGCTTTAACCGATAAGGAAACAAAACCTGAAACAACAATCTTTCTTGAACATGATAAACCAATGGTTTTTGGTAAAGATAATGATAAGGGAATAGTTCTAAAAGGCTTTGAGCCTACAGTTGTAAGTTTAACCGATGGTGAGAACTCAATAGAAGATTTAATTGTTCATGATGAATTTGATGAAAGTCCAGTAAGGGCATTTATTCTTGCTCATATGACTGACGATGCTAATCTTCCTACACCTTTTGGTATATTTAGACAAGTTGAAAAACCTTCTTACAATGATGCTTTGGAAGAACAAATTGCTGATGTTACTGAAGCTAGAGGTAAAGGTGATTTAGATACATTACTTTTTGCTGGTAACACTTGGGAAGTAACAGATAATTAAAATCTTTTTTAAGATTTAAATTTCATTTTATTATGCCGGACTTTGTTCCGGCATATTTTTTTTGTAGAACAGATTGCTTGCAATCTACGTTACAATGAAAGACCAAAAATTAAACGTGCCAGGCACTTTCAAGTGCCTGGCACGTGATATTCACTCAAATTTTATAACAAAACAAAAACTCAAAACTTATGCTAAACTATTCAAAACTTTTCGAATTACTTAAATCACATTCAAAATTTATAATTACTTGTCATGTAAATCCTGATGGAGATGCAATTGGTTCTGAGATTGCAATTGCTGGAATATTAAAACAACTTAAAAAAGAATTCGTAATTATAAACACAAGTGATACACCTTATAATCTAGAGTTTTTATATCCTAAAAATTTAGTGCAGAAGTTTGATGAGAATAAACATGCAAAATATTTTGAAAATTTTGATGCAGCAATATTTCTTGATCTTAATGATTTAAGAAGAACTGTACGAATGGAAAAATATTTTAGAAATTTTAATGGAACTAAAATTTGTATTGATCACCATTTGGAACCTGAAGATTTTACAAAGCATAAATTTATTGATAGACATAAATCCTCAACCGGAGAAATTATTTTAGATTTTGTTAATTCTCAATCAGAAATTAAAATGAATAAGAATATTGCACAAGCTTTGTATGCTGCAATTTTAACAGATACTGGTTCCTTTAGGTTTCCTAAAACCACTCCAGAATTACACAGAAAAGTTGCAATTCTTTTAGAGCATAAAGTAAAACCATTTGATGTTTACGACAAAATTTATGGACAAGATCATCTCAGCAGAAATAAATTATTAGGAGAAGCCCTATCATCATTAGAGCTTAGTGGTTCTGGAAAAATATCCTATATGGTGATTAAACAAAAACA
>DAOVTF010000071.1 GCA_030633225.1 Flavobacteriaceae bacterium | reverse complement strand
TATTCAGAGATGGTTTTATTTTACTATCAAAAAATTTTTTCAAGAAATTCATAAGCAATATTGCAATTATTCAAATTTACAAAAAAACTCTCTGTTTATTTTGATGATTCTTTAGAATCTTCTTTCTCACTAGTTTTCTCTTCTTTTGATTCTTCTTTAGGTTTTTCTTTCTTACTCAATTTCTTGATTTCTTCTACAGTTAATTCTTTTTTAAAAGGTCTTTTACCAAAAATAGTTTCCAAATCTTTTTCAAAAATAACTTCTTTTTCAATTAAAACTTCAGCAAGTTCAATCAATTCTTTCTTATGTTTCTTTAAAATATCAATTGCTCTTTGGTATTGTTTTTCAATTATTTTAGAAATTTCTTCATCAATAGTTTGAGCAGTTAATTCACTATAAGGTTTTGTAAAATTATAATCACCTTGACCACTTGAATCGTAATAAGTAATGTTACCTATTTTATCATTTAATCCGTATATACTAACAATAGCCTTGGCTTGTCTAGTTACCTTTTCTAAATCATTTAGCGCACCAGTAGAAATTCTATTGAACATTACTTTTTCTGCTGCCCTTCCACCTAGAGTGGCACACATTTCATCAAGCATCTGATCCGTTTCAACAATTTGCCTTTCTTCAGGTAGATACCATGCAGCACCTAACGACTTACCACGTGGTACAATAGTTACTTTAACCAGAGGCGCAGCGTGTTCAAGCATCCAACTTACTGTTGCATGACCCGCTTCATGATACGCAATAGTTTTTCTTTCTTTTGGCGTTATGATTTTATTTTTCTTTTCTAAACCACCAACTATTCTATCAACAGCATCTAAAAAATCAACATGATGTACTTTCTTTTTACTTTTTCTAGCAGCTACTAAAGCAGCTTCATTACAAACATTAGCAATATCAGCACCTGAAAAACCTGGAGTTTGTTTAGCTAAAAAATCTAAATCAACATCATCATCCATTTTTAATGGTTTTACATGTACATCAAAAATTTCTCTTCGTTCATTTCTATCGGGTAAATCAACATATATTTGACGATCAAATCTACCTGCACGCACTAATGCTTTGTCAAGTACGTCCGCACGGTTTGTTGCGGCAATTACAATAACGTTAGTATCTGTTCCAAAACCATCCATTTCGGTAAGTAATTGATTTAGTGTATTTTCTCTTTCATCATTACCCCCTGTAATATTATTTTTACCCCTCGCTCTACCAATAGCATCAATTTCATCAATAAAGATAATTGATGGTGATTTTGCTGCTGCTTGTTTAAATAGATCTCTAACTCTTGAAGCTCCAACACCAACAAACATTTCAACAAAATCTGAACCTGATAGTGAGAAAAATGGTACTTCAGCTTCACCTGCCACAGCTTTTGCAAGTAAGGTTTTACCTGTACCAGGTGGCCCTACCAATATAGCTCCTTTAGGGATTTTCCCTCCTAAAGCAGTATATTTATCAGGGTTTTTCAAAAAGTCTACAATTTCTTGAACCTCTTCTTTTGCTCCTTCTAATCCTGCAACATCTTTAAATGATGTTTTAACTTTAGTATTTTGATCAAATAACTTGGCTTTCGATTTTCCGATATTAAAGATTTGACCTCCAGGGCCTCCGCCACCACTTCCACCAGACATTCTTCGCATAAAAAATATCCAAAGACCAATAATAAAAATAAAAGGTAACCAAACTAAGAATGAATCCATAAAACTCGTTCTTGTTGTAGTATCTATATCAAAATCTAAATCGTTTTCTTTTTTCGAATTATTTAAATCGTTTTCAAAGTTTTGTAAATCACCAAAATCATAAATATAAGTTGGAGAACCTGGATTTAAAAATGAGGGATTTTGTTTTTGCTTATACTTCTCTTTACTTGAAGCATCAGGTTTAATTGTAAGTTGTGCAACATCACTATTAATAATAAGTATTTTTTCAATATCATTATCATTTAAAATGGATTTAAACTCATTTTGAGATAGTTTATTACTAGATAGTTCTGTGCTATTTAAAAATTGGTACCCAATTAGCAATGCGAAAATAATACCGTAGATCCAATAAAAATTAAATTTAAAATTGAATTGTTTAAACGGGTTATTATCGTTATTTTTTTTGTCTTTATTTGTTTCTTTATTCATTAATTTGCTTTAATAATTAATGCTTAATAAGCATTTTGAACATTTGTAATTTTAGCATCGCCCCATAATCCTTCTATATTATAGAATTCACGTACATGTTTTTGAAAAACGTGAACAACCACATTTACATAATCAAGTAAAATCCATTCGGCATTATTTTCACCTTCGACATGCCATGGTTTGTCTTTTATTGCTTTGCTAACTTTTTTTTGAATTGATCCAGAAATTGCACTTACTTGAGTGTTAGAATTCCCATCACAAACAATAAAATAATCACATACAGTATTTTCAATTTCTCTTAAGTCGAGTATAGAAATGTTTTCTCCTTTAACGTCTTCAATTCCTTTGACAATTTCTGTGATCAATAGATCAGAATTTACTATTTTTTTTGTCATTAATTTTATTAAAAATTTCTTGCAAATGTATCACATTTTTATCACTTTAGTCTCTCAAAATTTGCAATATTATAAATCATATATTTGGTAAATAAAATAAAATTATATTAATTTATCCATGTGAAAATAGTCAAACTTAATGCCATAAATTCAACCAATACTTATTTAAAGCAATTGGCAAAAGATGTTGAGATAGGTGATTGGACTGTTGTGACTGCCGAGTTTCAAACTCTTGGCAGGGGTCAAGTGCAAACAAAATGGGAATCTAAACATGGTAAAAATCTGTTATGCAGCATCTTAATTAAATTTGAAAATTTAGAAATTGACAATCAATTCTATTTGAATTGTGCTATTTCCTTAGGAATTTATAATGCTTTAAAGAAATATAAATTACCTGAATTAAAGATAAAATGGCCAAACGACATTATGTCAGATAATAAAAAGTTAGGTGGTATTCTAATTGAAAATTCGTTAAAAAATAAGAAAATCTATAAATCAGTAGTTGGTTTTGGACTTAATATTAATCAATATAAATTTCCAGATTATTTACCAAGCGTCATTTCTATGAAACAATTATTGAAAACGGATTTTGATCGTGATACTATATTAAAAGAACTTGTAGCATCAATTAAGAAACAAGTAGAATTATTGAATCAATTTGAATTTGAATTACTCCATAAAAAGTATGAAGAAGTTTTATATAAAAAAAATGTTCCCTATAGTTTTAAAAGTAAAAATCAAAAGTTTTTAGGGAAAATTATTGGTGTAAATAAAAATGGTAAACTAAAGGTAAAAATAGATAATAACTACGTCAAAACCTTTGCATTTAAAGAAATAAAATTTTTAAAATAAACCTATTTTGTTTTTAGGTTTTCCGATAAAGTGTTTATAAACTTCTGAAGTGGATTTTTAATCATCATGGCAACCATTGGATTGAATTTACCATCAAATATTAATTGAACATCACTTGATACTTCTGAATTATCTTCGATATCTATTTTAAGAGTAAATGGAAATTTCTCGCTTGTTGACCCTAAAATAATTTTATTCGGCGCTTCTTGTTCATCTAATTTTAAATGAATTTTAGGCATACCTTTCAAAGTAAAATGAAAAGCTTCGCTATCTGCTTGAAAATCTTCAATAGTATCCGGCATTATAAATTCAAAATTTTTAATTTCTGAAAGGTAATTGTATATTTCGTTACTCGACTTTTGAACAGTTACTTTCGGGCTTTCTAAATTCATATTATTATTTTCTATTTTTTTACACTTTCCATTCACTTGGATTTTTGCCCCAAGTTTTTAAAGTTTCTAGCTGTTTATCATTTATATAATTAGTATCTAATGCTTGATCTAATAAATTCTCATAATTACTTAAAGTAGTAAGTTCAACATTAGCTTCTTTAAAATTGTCTTCGGCAATATTAAAACCATAATTAAAAATTGCTACCATTCCCATTACATTGGCATTAGCATCTCTTAGGGCTTTAACAGCGTTTAAACTACTTTTACCCGTACTTATCAAATCTTCAATAACAACAATATTTTGCCCACTATCTAAAAATCCTTCGATCTGATTTTTTCTACCATGCTTTTTTGGCTCTGGTCTTACATAGATAAATGGTACTCCTAAATCTTGAGCAACCAAAGCGCCTATAGCAATTGCACCTGTTGCAACTCCCGCAATTACATTGGGTTTACCATACTTTTCTGAAATTATTTTCGACAAGTTTTCTCTAATATAATTTCTTATCATTACATAAGATAAAGTAGTTCTATTATCACAATAAATTGGAGAAGACCAGCCAGAAGCCCAAGTAAAAGGTTCTTCTGGTTGTAATTTTATTGCTTTTATTGATAAAAGCAATTCGGCTGTTTTTTTTGCCGTATTTTTGTCGAAAATCATAGTGCAAATGTATACAATTTTTAAGAACGAAAACATAATATTTTTGACTGATGAACTAAAATTGGAGAAGAAGTCTAATTTTTATTTTTGGAAAAATTTTGACCTTAAAAATCACTTGATAAATTGTAACGAGAACACTTCAAGCCTTGTTTATTTATACCATACAAATTTAGATCATCTTTTTAAAGAGTTTGAAAATAATTGTGTCACAATAGAGGCAGCAGGTGGTGTAGTGCAAAATTCAAAAAATGAAATATTATTCATTTATCGAAATGATAAATGGGATTTGCCAAAAGGAAAAGCTGAAAAGGGTGAGACAATTTCGGAAACGGCTATACGAGAAGTTCAAGAAGAATGCGGAATTAATAAAATAGTCTTAAAGGATTTTATCATGAAAACTTTTCATATTTATGTTGAGAACGGACAAGAAATTTTAAAACTAACTCATTGGTATAAAATGTTTAGCGATGAAATTGATTTTAAACCTCAAATGGAAGAAGGAATCACTAATGTTGTATGGAAAAATATTAAAGAAGTTAAAATTTCAATGGAAAATACCTATCCAAATATTAAGTTATTGATTGAAAAATCAAGAAATTAAAATTTAATCGTACTTTTGCCGACTTCTGAAAAAACCATGAAATTATGACTGAATTTATTTCCAAAAGATTACCTAATGTAAAAAATGATATTTTATCGGGTATTACAGTTGCATTGGCTTTGGTGCCAGAAGCTGTAGCATTTGCATTTGTAGCAGGTGTTGACCCCTTAGTTGGATTATATGCAGCTTTTATGGTAGGTTTGATCACTTCAATTTTTGGAGGTAGACCAGGAATGATCTCAGGTGCCACAGGAGCCTTGGCTGTAGTTATGGTTACCTTAGTAGCAAGAGGTAATGCCATGGGCGAAACTGGAGAGAATTTAGGTTTGTATTATTTGTTTGCAACGGTAATTCTAATGGGTGTAATTCAAGTTTTAGCTGGTATATTAAAGTTAGGTAAATTTGTTAGATTGATTCCACACCCTGTAATGATGGGGTTTGTTAACGGTTTGGCAATTGTGATATTTTTATCGCAATTAGGAATGTTTAAAGAAAATGTAAATGGTGAAAAAGTTTGGCTAACTGGAAATGATTTATTTTTAATGCTAGGTCTTGTAGCTCTTACCATGATCATCATGTTAGGTTTACCTAAATTAAAATACACAAAGAAATTTCCGGAAGCCCTAATAGCTATTATTGTTGTATCTGCTGTAGCTATATTTTTTAATTTTGATGTTGCAACTGTAGGCTCTTTTATTAGAGATGGTGGAGGTGAAGGTTTAAAAGGTGGTTTACCAACATTACATTTAGAGACTTTTAGTAAAATTCCATTTAATTGGACAACCATTAAATTTATATTACCCTACGCGGTAATTTTAGCAGCAATTGGTTTGATAGAGTCTTTAATGACCTTAAACTTAATTGATGATCTAACCGAAACTCGTGGTAATGCAAATAAAGAGTGCGTTGCTCAAGGTGGTGCAAATATTGTTACCGGGTTATTTGGTGGAATGGGAGGCTGTGCAATGATTGGTCAATCTATAATAAATATAAAATCTGGTGGTAGAGGCCGACTTTCAGGAATTGTTGCAGCATTGACATTACTAAGTTTTGTTTTGTTTGCTTCAGGATTGATAGAGCAAGTACCAATTGCAGCTTTAGTTGGCGTAATGTTTATGGTGGTTATCGGAACATTTGCATGGAGTAGCTTTAGAATAATAAATAAAATTCCAAAAATGGATCTTTTTGTTCTAATATTAGTTTCAGCTTTGACCGTTTTATTTGATTTGGCTATTGCAGTTTTAGCAGGTGTTGTTGTTAGTGCTTTGGTGTTTTCTTGGGAAAATGCAAAACGAATTAGGGCTCGAAAGCGTTTGAAAGATGATGGTACCAAAGTATATGAAATTTGGGGACCTTTATTTTTTGGTTCGATTAGTGCGTTTAATGAAAAATTTGATATTAAAACTGATCCGGATAAAGTTGAAATAGACTTTGTAGAATCAAAAGTAAGTGATCATTCGGCTTTTGAAGCTATATTGAATTTGGTTAAGAAATATGAAAAAGTAAATAAAACAGTTCATTTGAAGCATTTAAGTTCTGATTGTAAAGAATTACTTTATAAAGCTGACCCAAAATTTCATGAAATAATTATTGATGACATTGACGATCCGCGATATCATTTAGCCGCAAATCCAGAAGATTTTCCTGAAAGTTTGTCAGAATATCATCTTTAATAAGAATTTTGATTTACTTTAAAATTCTATAAACAGGATATTGCATAAATGTTTTATCAGCATGATCTGAATGTTTATAAATATAATCCAACTGTGCATACCAATTATTAGCAAACCCCTGATCTTGTTTTTTTAACTGTTCAAAATCAGATTTTAATTTTGGATTCTCATTTAGAATATCAACGGCTAGATCTTCAAATACATAAGGCGAAAAACCTTCTTTTTGTCGTAAAATGGTATCGAAAAAATTCCAATTAAAAAATGAATCTGGAGCTTCAGGTTCTAAGGATTCCATCAAATATCTAATTCCATTTTGTTGTGTATATACAATTAAATCACCTTTATGGAAAGTCACTTTTTTAAAGCTTTTTGAAACTTTGGTATTATAATGTAAGTAATGCCCTTCAAAAGGTTTTTTTACTGTTTGATAATCTTCTATTTGGTATGTTTCAACAGAAATTAGAGTATCAGATTTAATTTCTTGAAACTCAATATTATTTAGTTCTAATTGGTTAATTATTTTCCAATTTCCTTTTGAAATAATATATGCTTCTGGAATATAAATTTCTTTTTTAGGTTTAAAATAATTATAATAAGTTACTGACTTGGTAAAAGGTTTAGACCGATCATATTTTAATCTTTTTAATCCGGTAACTTCACTCTCAATAAAATTCCCTTCATATCCTTTAAAGTTTAAATTTGAAGTTTTAGAACTATCAATTTCCCATTGAATGGGATAGGTTTTTTTATTGAAAATATTAGAAGAAGCTTTCTTCCTAATTTTTGATATCTCATCACCATTTTCTTTTAAAAATTCAAGTGTAGAGAAAAGTATTTCATAAGTGCCTTTAACTCTTTGATCATAAGGTTTCAACATATGTGTCTCTACCATAAAACCAAGTGTATTAAAAAGGGTGGTGTAACCTGTAGAATATCTTGGTGTATCTAAAAATTGTGAAAAACCCATATCAGGAACTCGATTAAAAACATTTACATAAGGAGTAATGATCAAGTTTTTATTTTCAAGACTTTTTACAAAATCAGGTATCATTTTATTGTTTAAAAAGTCGCCTAATTCTCCACCTAACTTGTTGTGTTGTGTAAATAAATGAGTTAAAGAATATTGGTAATCGGCTCCATTACTTACATGATTGTCTATAAATATATCCGGATCAATTAAATGAAAAATCTTTGCAAAGGTTTGTGCATTCTTTGTGTCGTTTTTTATAAAATCTCTATTTAGATCATAATTTCGAGCATTACCTCTAAATCCATAAGATAAGGGTCCATTTTGATTTACTCTAGATGTTGAATTTCGGTTTAAACTCCCACCAACATTATAAATTGGAATGATACAAATTACAATATTTTCAAATTTTTTCTTTAAATCATTATTTTGAACTATATCTCTAATAAATGCCATACTTGCATCAATGCCATCTGGTTCACCCGGATGGATACCATTATTAATTAAGATTTTGTTTTTGGGTAGATTTTTTAATTTACTTAAGTCGGTATTTCCGGTAGAATTATAAATTACTAAATGTAAAGGTTTACCACTGTCGGTTAAACCTATTTCAATTAAAGAAATTTCAGAATATTGATTAGCTAATTTTTGGTAAAATTCAATGGTTTGTTGATATGTTGCCGTTTCTTTTCCGAGGCTCTTTTCAAATATGGTT
>DAOVTF010000145.1 GCA_030633225.1 Flavobacteriaceae bacterium | reverse complement strand
TCCTCCAACACAAGCAATAATATAATCTGGATTTTCCGTGTTTTCTTGTTCTTTTAATTGTCTCTTTATTTCTTCAGAAATTACAGACTGAAATCTAGCTACCATGTCAGGATATGGATGCGGCCCAACAACAGAACCAATAATATAAAATGTGCCTTCCGGATTATTGATCCAATCTCTAATCGCCTCATTTGTAGCGTCTTTTAAAGTTTTACTACCCGAAGTTGCCGGTATAACCTCAGCTCCTAACATCTTCATTCTAGCAACATTTGGTGCTTGTCTGGCAATATCAATTTCACCCATATAAACAATACACTCTACTCCCATTAATGCGCAAACTGTAGCTGTTGCAACACCGTGTTGACCCGCTCCAGTTTCGGCAATTATTCGATTTTTTCCCAATCGTTTTGCTAACAAGATCTGACCAATAGTATTATTTATTTTATGAGCTCCAGTGTGATTTAAATCTTCACGTTTTAAATAAATTTTAGTTTTATATTTTTCTGATAATCGTTTTGCAAAATACAAAGGAGAAGGTCTTCCCACATAGTCTTTTAATAATTGCTGAAATTCTTTTTGAAAAGATACTTCTTGCATTGTTTTCACATACTCTTGTCTTAATTTTTCAACATTTGGATATAACATTTCTGGAATATAAGCTCCTCCAAACTCTCCATAATACCCATTTTTATCTGCATGATATGATTTCATACTTATAGTTTTAGATCTTGAATAAATAATTTTAAATTTTGAATATTTTTAAATCCTGGTTTATCTTCAAATTTACTATTAACATCCAATGCATAACAATACTTTGAAGCTTTACTTTTTAAAAAGACTTTGAGATTTTCCACCTCATTCAATCCTATTCCTCCACTTAAAAAATAGGGTTTTTTAAGTGGATACTTTTTTAATATTTCCCAGTTAAAAATGATTCCGTTACCACCTCTTTCTTTCCCTTTTGTATCAAATAAAAAATAATCACAAACCCCTTCATAATTATTCAAAACTTCAAAATCAAAATTATCGTCAACCGAAAATACTTTGATTATTTCAATTTGCTTTTTAAATAATTCTTTACAAAAATCAGGACTTTCATAACCGTGTAATTGTACTGCTTTAAGTTTATGGTCTTTTATTTTTTTAAGAATAAATTCAATGGACGCATCTACAAAAACACCTGTTTTTTTTATCTCATTAGATATTTCTGGAATTTTATTAACAAAATTACGTTTTGATTTTTCATAAAAAATAAACCCAAGATAATCTGGTTGCAAATCTGCAACAGATTTTATATTATCTTGATATTTCATTCCGCAAATCTTAAATTTCATAACTTACTTAAAAATTCAATTGCCTCTTCTCCTGGGTTTTCGGTTCTCATAAAATTTTCGCCAATTAAGAATCCTTGAAAACCATATTGTTTTAATTCATTTATTGCCTCAATAGAACTAATACCACTTTCTGAAATTTTTACTTTGTCAACTGGAATTAATTTTGATAAACTCTTACTGGTATCTAAAGAAACTTCAAAGGTTTTAAGATTTCTATTATTGACACCCACCATATCAACATTTGTTAAATTTGATTTTAACAGCTCTTCTTTATTATGAATTTCCAACAAAACATCTAAACCAAGCTCTTTTGCTTGTTTTGAAAATGTGAAAATTTCATCCTTTGTCAAAATTACTGCAATTAACAAAATTGCATCAGCTCCATAAGCTTTAGCTTCATAAATCTGGTAAACATCTATGATAAATTCCTTTCTTAAAATTGGTAGATCAACTGAATTTCTAGCCTGAATTAAATCTTCCAAAGATCCTCCAAAATATTTTGTATCACCCAAAATTGAAATACCAGAAACTCCAGCTTTTTCATATCCTTTAACTACATCAATTACACTGCTTTTATTATTGATTAATTGTTTTGAAGGTGATCGGCGTTTAAATTCTGCTATAATACCACTTCCATTTTTTACACTTTCTACTAATGAAAATGTTTTTCTAATAAACAAAGGGGAATTCATCAAAAAATCAATGGGAAACATTTCTTTTTTGATTTCAACTTCCCTTTTCTTATCAAATACTATTTTATCAAGTATGTTCATTTTTTTAGTTACTAAATTCTAATAATTTTGTGAAAGACTTTAAGGCTTTTTTATCTTTTAGAGATCTTTCCGCTAAAGCAAACCCTTCTTGATGAGTCAAATTATTAACTGTTGCAATTGCCAATCCGGCATTAGCGCAGACTACATTATTTTGTGCTTCGGATCCCTTTCCATTAAGGATATTTGTAAATATTTTAGCACTGTCTTTAACTGTTAACCCTCCCTTGATTTCACTTGCCAAAAATGTTTCAATATTCAATTCATCTGGTGTAAATATTTTGTCTTCTTTATTGCTAATAACTTTTGCATTCCCTGTTAAAGAAATTTCATCATAACCACCTAGATCGTGTAAAATAGCATATTTTTTATTTGTGTTTTGATATAAATAACCATACAATCTAGCTAATTCTAAACTAAAATCACCTACCAATTGATTTTAGGGAAATGATTTGTTTACCATTGGACCGAGCATATTAAAAAATGTTTTAACTCCCAATTCTTGCCTAATAGGTGCTACGTTTTTCATAGCGGGATGGAATAATGGTGCATGTAAAACACAAATTCCTGCCTGGTCTATAGATTGTTTTAAATCCTCTTGTTTATTGGTAAAATATATTCCTAGAAATTCTAAAACATTAGAAGAACCACATGAAGATGAAACTCCGTAATTACCATGTTTAGCAACCTTTACTCCTGCCCCGGCAGTCACAAACGAAGATAAAGTCGAGATATTAAAAGTGTCTTTTCCATCGCCTCCGGTTCCGCAAAGATCAATCGTATTAAATTCTGACAGATCAATAGGTAAACATAATTCTAAAAGTGCTTCTCTAAATCCGTCTAGTTCATCAACCGAGATACTTCGCATCATATAAACAGTTAAAAATGACGCAATCTGACTGTTATTATATTTGCCATTTGAGATATTTACCAAAACATTTTTTGCCTCTTGTTTTGATATTTTTTCTTGATTTATTAATCGGTTTAATATTTCTTTCATTCCCCTCCTGACCTCCCCAAGGGGGAGGAATTATTAATTTATACTATTTTACTTTTCTGTTTACTTTTGCAGTAAGCAATAAAACTATTGACTGAATACTGCTATTGTTAACTATTTACCCAATTCTTTAAAATCTGTTTTCCCTTTGGAGTTAATATTGATTCCGGATGGTATTGTACTGCTCTAACATCAAATGTTTTATGTTTTAACGACATTATTTCTCCATTACTATCAATAGAAGTTACTTCTAAATCCTTAGGTAAATCTTTTGATACCACCCATGAATGATATCTTCCAACTTCAATAGTTTTAGGAATACCCTTATACAAAACTTCATCAGGATTCGTAAGTTCAACTTCTGTTGATACCCCATGATAAACCTGATTTAAATTTTCAATTTTTCCTCCAAAAACTTCGGCAATAGCCTGTTGACCTAAACAAATTCCTAAAATACTTTTAGTCGATGCATACTGCTTTATAATTGGTTTTAATAAACCAGCTTCATCCGGTATTCCAGGTCCTGGCGAAATTAAAATTTTATCAAATTCGGCAACTTCCTCTAATAATAATTTATCATTCCGTTTAACGGTAACTTCACAATCTAAATCTTGTAAATAATGTACCAAATTATAGGTAAACGAATCATAATTATCTATGACTAATACTTTTTTCATTTCTTTATATTTTTTCGGCCAATTCTAATGCCATATGTAAAGCTTTCAACTTATTATACACTTCTTGATTTTCATTTTTAGCAGTAGATTTAGCAACAATACCTGCACCTGCTTGATAATACAAACGATGATTTTTACTTAAAAAAGACCTAATGATAATTGCATGATTAAAATTACCATTAAAATCCATAAAACCAATAGCTCCCCCATAAAAGGTTCGATTGGTCTTTTCATATTTTTCAATCAATTGCATAGCTTTGTGTTTAGGTGCTCCAGATAGGGTTCCTGCAGGAAAAGTATCAGCAACTACCTGATATGTCATAGCTTTATCATATTTTTTACCAATTACTTTAGAAACCAAATGAATTACATGTGAAAAAAACTGAATTTCTTTATAAGTTTCTACTTTCACATCATGTCCATTTCTACTCAAATCGTTTCTCGCCAAATCCACCAACATAACGTGCTCAGCATTTTCCTTTTCATCTTCAGCTAATAACTTTGCATTTTCTAAATCATTTTCATCATTTCCTGTTCTTTTGAATGTTCCTGCAATAGGATGAATTTCTGCTTTCCCATCTTGAACAACCAATTGAGCTTCGGGTGATGATCCAAATATTTTAAAATCACCATAATCAAAATAAAATAAATACGGAGACGGATTTATAGAACGAAGAGCTCTATAAACATTAAACTCATCTCCTTTAAATTCCCTTGAAAATCGACGCGATAAAACTAGTTGAAAAACATCACCTCGAAAACAGTGATTTTTTGCAATTTCAACATGTTCTTTAAATTCATCATCGGTTAAATTAGACGTTTCATTTGATGTTGATTCAAAAGAAAAAGATGCATAATTTTTATTTGCTATAAGCTGATTAATATCTTCTAAATTTTCATCATTTTTATAGCAATGAGCAAAGATATAAGCTTCATTTTTAAAGTGATTAATAGCTATTATATTTTGATAAACCGCATAATATATATCTGGGATATTTAAGTCTTCATCTTTTTTACTTATGGAAACATCCTCAAAATATCTTACAGCATCATAATTTATAAAACCAAATAAACCGTTATGAATAAACTTAAAATCTTGATTATCTATTTTAAATTTTTGGCTAAATTCATGTATCAATTTAGGGACATCCGTTGTTTTATCAATCGAAATTTCTGTTGAGGTTCCGTCGGGATAGTTTTCTATTATTTTTTCATTTTTTACTTTGATATCTGCTATTGCATTACAACAGATATAGGAAAAACTATTTTCATTACCGTGATAATCAGAACTTTCTAACAAAATACTATTTGGGAATTTATCTCTAATCTTTAAATATATACTCACCGGTGTAATTGTATCGGCTAATATTTTTTTAGAATATGTTTTTAATTTGTAATTCATATTATACTTTTTCAGTATTATTCATTCGTATATATCGATACTGAAACAAGTTCAGCATAATAAAAAAGGCTTGTCGTGATGACAAGCCTTTTTAATATTTTATTATACAAAGTACTACCTCACGAGCTTAATTTCCGTAAAGACCACCACCAAGTATTTAATTTTTGTATTTTCATATTTTATGTTAGCAAATTTATAAAATTTTTTTAATTATCAAAGAAACTTTAAAAATTATTTAATAAACTATGTTCAAATTTATAAAACTGATAATATTTATTCAATATTATTACGGAACCAATTGAACTTCTCTCCAAGCCGTACCATTGTGAAAATATAATTTATTGTCTGTTCCAACATAAAGATCTCCAAGAGCACCAGTTGGAGCACTGGTTTGAGGTTCTAATCTCATCACTCCGTTAACATGAACAGTTTGCAGAGGCATTGTAAGATCATTGGGATCGGCCTGATCATCAATAAAATCACCAAAACCAACATTTCCTACAAATACTGAAGCAGCATTAGTTTCTGAAAAGATAGAAAAATTATCAGCAGATCCTTTATTAAATTCTTCGTCAATAAAAATAGCATACG
>DAOVTF010000285.1 GCA_030633225.1 Flavobacteriaceae bacterium | reverse complement strand
TTGTATATCTTTTGGTAAAACATCAAACTTATTTACCATTTCTTGGATTTTATTTTCACCAAAATTTCTTTGTCCGGCATTATAAGCTTCTTGAATATCAGCGACAGGCTTTGTTTTTGAAACAGCTACTAATGTTATATTCTCTGGTAGTTGTTTCTTGAAATTTATAAGATTTTGTTTTATAAGCATTTAGATATTTTTTTATATTTTACTTTAACTCAAAAATTGTTAGTCCACTTCTTAACTTTGGTTCTACATAAGTACTTTTTGGAGGCATAGTTAAGTTATTATCTGCAACTAATTTTAATTGAGAAACTGATAGAGGAATCATACCAAATCCTATTTTAAATTTACCCGAATCAACTTCGTTTTTTAATTGCATTTGGTTTAAAATTTCTGGTATATAAGTTATGGTTTTGTTATTAGTTAAATCATCAATTCCCAATATTGGTTTTAAAATTGTTTTATAAAGAATTTGAGAATCCAAATCATCTAGCGCATTATTTATTATATAATTTGACTTTCTAAGGTATAATTTATAGTATTCTCCATCTAAATACATGCTAAAATGATGTTTTTTAGACGGTTTATAAAATTGCTGACCTAAATTTTCGATTCTATAAAATTCATCCAATCTTATTAAAAATTCTTCTTTAGTTAAATTATTCAAAGACTTTACATAACGATTAAAAGAAGATATTTTAAGATTCGATTCAGGAATTAAATAACTCATAAAATAATTGTAGCTTTTATCCCCATTATTTGTTTTATTTTTTTTATTCAATTTGTTGGATAAAAAATGAGAAGAAGCTATCCGATGATGACCATCAGCTATATATACTGAATTTATTTTTTTAAACTCAGCTTCAATTTGTTTGATCTCCTTATCATTTTCTATTAACCAAAATAAATGAGTCCTGTTTTTATTTGTTGTAAATTCATATTCAGCTCTTTGCTTTTTATATTTTTGATAGATTGAAGTTAAAAAGTCATTATCAGGATAGGTAATTAATATGGGTTCGGCATTAAAACCAGTTATGTCTAAATAATGCCCAAACAATTCTTCACGATCTTTTAAAGTTTTTTCATGCTTTTTAATCACATTATCTTCGTAATCTTGGATACTGGATAGTGCAATCAAACCCCAAAAAGTAATATTATCAAATGTTTTTTGATGTAAATAAAATAAAGGTTTTTCATCTGTAGTAAAAATACCATTTTCTTTAAATTCATGAAAACGGTTGTGAACCATTTTGAACCGTTCATCACCAGTTACTGATTTTTTAAACTTAAAACCTGGACTGAGTATATGTAAAAAAGAAAAAGGGTTTAGCTTTAATAAACTTTTAAGCTCTTTTTTATCATAAATCTCATAGGATCTAGTGGTTACTAAGGCAGCTTTATCACGCGTTGGGCGCACTGCTTTAAATGGTTTTACTATTGCCATTTTTTATATCAACCTAAAATTTCAATAATTTGGGTAGCTAATTCCTCACCAATTCTACCTTGAGCTTCACCTGTTGCACCTCCAATATGAGGTGTTAACGAAATGTTTGCATTCATTAATAATTGAATTTCAGGAGTTGGTTCATTTTCAAAAACATCTAAGGCTGCGTTTGATATTTTACCGTTTTCAATAGCTTTTACCAAGGCAACTTCATCAATTACACCACCACGAGCGGCATTTATAATTCCAGAACCGTTTTTCATCATATCAAATTCTTTGGTAGAAATCACGTACTTTTTTTGAGCAGGCATATGTAAGGATATAAAATCAGATTGTTTTAAAACATCTTCTTTTGATATGGTATCAATAGTGAAATTAACAGTTTGTCCGTCGTAAAATTCCAATTCAATATGTGCATTATCAATAAATGGATCAAATGCTATAACTTTCATACCTACACTTAAAGCAATTTTTGCTGTAGCTTGTCCAATTCTTCCAAAACCTAATATTCCAAGAGTTTTTCCTTTTAATTCAACACCTTTTGCATAAGCTTTTTTCAATTCTTTGAATCTTGAATCACCTTCCAAAGGCATATTTTGATTTGAATCGTGTAAAAAACGAACCATCCCGAAAAGGTGTGCAAAAACTAATTCGGCTACAGAATGGGAAGAAGCAGCAGGAGTATTGATAACTTTTAATCCTTTTTCACGAGCATATTCAACATCAATATTATCCATTCCAACACCGCCTCGCCCAATAATTTTTAAAGAAGAACAAGCATCAATGATGTTTTCTCTCACTTTAGTAGCACTTCTTACCAATAAAACATCAATTTGATTTTCATTGATAAAATTTATTAATTGTTCTTGAGCTACAGTTTTTAATATAACTTCAAAACCAGCTTTTTCTAAAGCAACAACACCTGAAGTTGCAATTCCATCATTTGCTAAAACTTTCATATTAAATATTTTATAATTATTTTAATTTCTTAATACACTAAATACACATCGTGCTACAGCTATAATATTTTCTTTTTCGTGGTATAATTTGATGTCAACTTTTACTATTCTCTTTCCATTTTTAATGATTTCTGCTTCAGCGTAAAAATCTTTAGGTTCTGAGCCGTGTAAATAATCAACACGCATATCAATTGTACTAACTTTATCGGTTATTGCAGTCATGGTTGTCATTGCTGCAATACCTCCAGCAGTATCTGCAATACTTGCCTGAATACCGCCATGCCAACGTTTTTGAATGAAATCACCAATAAATTCCTCTTTAAAAGGAATATGAATTTTAGTGTAACCTTCTTGTAATTCTAAAATTTTTAAACCCAATAATTTATTTGCAGGCATTTGATTTTCAATGGCATGCTTTAATAAATTAAATTTGATTTCTTGAGTCATTAAATTTATAATTTTTTCATCAAGTCAACTAAAACTTGAACACTTTCAATAGGTAAAGCATTGTACATGCTTGCTCTATATCCTCCAACAGATCTATGTCCTTTTAAACCATTGATTCCTGCATC
>DAOVTF010000236.1 GCA_030633225.1 Flavobacteriaceae bacterium | reverse complement strand
GATCATTTACTTTTTGTATTGGCTTTAATAATGATTACCAAAGGAAAATGGCGAATTTTAAAAACCATTACTGCTTTTACATTAGCACATAGTATTACACTAAGTTTAGCAGCATTGGGGTATGTCAATTTTCCAACTGCACCGGTAGAAGCGGTAATTGCATTGAGCATTGTGTTTTTAGCTGTTGAGATTGTAAAAAATCTTAATGGAAAAGAGACTTTAACCAGTCAAAAACCGTGGCTGGTAGCCTTTACATTTGGTTTGCTACACGGTTTTGGTTTTGCAGGTGCTTTAGCAGATATCGGTTTACCACAACAAGATATACCTTGGGCTTTAGCATTTTTTAATATAGGTGTCGAAATCGGACAAATTGCATTTGTATTGGTTGTTCTGGTATTTATCAAATTACTTTCCTATAAAAAAAACTGGCCAATTTTTATTAAAAAAATTCCTGCTTATGCTATTGGTTCTATGGCTGCATTTTGGTTGATTGAAAGAGTGGTAAGGTTTTGGAAATAATATTTAAGTTTTGTAATATTATTCTTATTTTTACATATACTTTCCTAATTTAATATTCTATTGAATTTGAAAAGAATAAGAAATTGAACCCCTCATTTCAAATTATATATTGATCTAAGGGTTTATAAATTATAATTGTCTTAGAAAATATTATACTGATGAATTCCAAACTTAAAAAAATTCTAAAATACGTTCTAATTGGACTTGCATCTATACTTCTATTAATTTTTATTATTATTGGTATTGCATTTAATTTTGTTTTAACACCAGAGAAAATTACGCCAAAGATTGTTCATGCTGTTAATCAACAATTAGATGCTGAACTTCAAATAAAGAGTATAGAACTTTCTTTTTTTTCGTCCTTTCCTAATTTTTCATTAGAGCTGGAAAACGGACTTATATTAAATCAGTTAAATGATAGTATTCAAAACCTACCCTATTCTAAACAAGACTCTTTAATAGTCTTTGATAAAGGAAGAGTGACTGTTAATCCTTGGGCATTTTTACTCCATAAAAAAATTGATATTAAACATATCATATTTAATCAACCCTTTATTTATGCTTATGTAGATAAAACTGGAAAAGCCAATTGGGATATTATAAAAGAAGGTGCTGAAAAAGATACAATAACCAGTGAAAAAGAGCTTAGCACTTACGAAGCAAATATTGATTTTGATGATATAACAATTACTAATGGAAATTTATATTATGACGATCAAAATTCTGATCTATATGCCAGTTTACAAGGTCTTAACGTAGAACTTAATGCCAAATTTAATAAGAAAATGATTCTTTTAGATATGATCCTGAATACTGATAATTTGATTTTCTCTAAACAAGGAGAGACTATAATTGATGACCTATCCTTTGGTATAACAGGAAAAATAGATGTTAATAGAAAAAGTAAATTAATTGACTTAGATAAAACCAAGGTTAGAATTAATGATATTGAATTTCTCGCCAATGGGCAATTGATTAGAAATTTAGAAAAGAAAGAGGTTGATGTACAATTGGATTTAGCTTTAGCAGTTCCTTCTTTAAAAGCCATTGTTGAACTTGTACCTGAAAAATATCTACAAAAAAGAAAGGATTTTACTTCAAAAGGATCTGTTTCTTTACAGGCTAAGATCAATGGCATTTATGGCAACGGTAAATTTCCTAAACTTAAGGCTGATTTGCATATTACAGATGGAAGTATTGCTTATAAAAAAATGTCAGGTAAAATTGATTTGATCGAGACAGATATGTCTGTTTTTTTAGATCCTTCTAAGGAAACAATTTCATTTGTTAATATTCCAAACTTTAAAATTAAAGGTGATGGTGTTGATCTTCAAATGAGTGGTAAAGTTGATGATGCTTTGGCAAATACTAAAGTTACAGCTGAAGCAAAAGGCTCATTAGACTTTGAAGCTTTAGCTAAAATTTTTCCGTTAAAAAAAGAGGTAAATATAAAAGGTAATCTGGATACTGATATTAATGCGACATTTTATCCAAAAGATATTGAAAACAAGAATTATGGAAATATTTATGCTCTTGGAAAAGTATCCATGACAAACGTATTTCTTAATTACAAAAATGATAGCCTGGTATTTAAGACCAAACAATCTAATGCAGTTTTTACAAAAGATGATGATAGTAAATTATTAAATGCTAATGGTTCTGAAATTTTAGGAGGTCGAATTGATCTTAATGAAATTAAATTAACTGTTAAAAACAAGATGAATATTGCTGCTGACAAAGCATTTTTTGAATTCGGAACCACGCCATTAAAAGATAAATCTCAAGTTGTGAGATTAACATCAAATCTTAAACTAAATAATGTGCATTTTAATCTAAACGATACGCTTAAAGGAATGATTAAAATGGCAAATGCGCAAATTAAAATAAAGCCCTCGGCTAAAGATAAAAGTATTCCAAGTTTACATTCTGAGTTTTTTATTGATTCTACCGGTGTAACTGCTAATGGTAGTTTTTTTGCTATTACAGATGGAAACTACAATCTGGATATGTATAGAAAAGCTAAAAAAAGATGGCCAGTAACCGGGCAAATAACTTTTAATAAATTATATGCTTTTACACCAACTTTTCCTTTAATGATTGAAATGCCACAAACAAAAATTACCATAAAACCTGGATTATTACAGCTTAATCATGCCAAAATTAAAATGGGAAATTCTGATCTTGAAATATCTGGAAAAGTATATGATCTGGGAAAGACAATTTTTGAAAAAGAAAATTTTAAAGCTGAATTGGCAATAAAATCTAATTTAATAGATGCTAACGAATTAATAGCAACTTTAAATAAAGGAGAAAAATTAGATGATTCTAATTTAGATCTATTAGTTGTTGATTCACAAAAAGTTACAACTAATAATAACCCAAAAGGTTTTGTTATCCCCAAAAGAATTGATTTTAGGTTTAATAGTTCTATTTCTAAGGTCTTATATAAAAATTTCAATTTCAACAATGCACATGGTTTAATAACGATAAAAGATCAAACATTAGATCTGGCTAATTTGCAAATGATGTTCAAAAGAGCAAAAATGACCACTAAGGTCAAACTAACAGCAAAAGAAAATTCACTTCCATCAACAGCCTTTGATTTTAAATTGGCTGATATTGATCTAAAGAATTTATTGGATTTAATGCCTGTTTTAGATAGTTTACTTCCAATGTCAAAATCATTTGATGGTGATGTTAATTTTAGAATCAGAGGCATTTCGAAGTTAAACGAAAACAACGGTATCATAGCAAGAACTGTTGATGCTATTGCTCGAATTGAAGGAGATAATCTGGTTGTTATGAATAGCGAAGTTTTTGCCAACTTGTCAAAAAAATTAATGTTTAAGAATAAAGAAAAAAATATAATAGATCATATATCTGTAGAAATATTAGCTCATAATAAAGAAATTGAAATTCTTCCGGCACAAGTAATTATTGATCGATATAAGTTTGCTATTGGCGGAAAACATAAATTTGATATGACCTACGATTATCAATTCTCCATATTAAAATCACCCCTACCCTTTAAAGCAGGTGTAGATATTATTGGAGATGAAGATGATTATAAGATCAAATTAACAAGAGCCAAATACAAATATATTTTTTCTAATAAAAAAAGGCATCAAAAGAAAGTGGACAGTACCCTTATTAAAAGAAAATTAGAAATTATAAAGCAGCTTCCTTTTTAATTTTATACAATAAACTGATTATAACCTGAGTTCGACATAAAATTTAATTTACAGAATTCAAAGAAAAGGTAAGGTTTGAAGGATAAATATTTTCAAATATCAGGATATTTGAAAATATTTATACAAAAAAGGTTGCTTTTTAGTTGAATTCCCTTTGGGTTT
>DAOVTF010000260.1 GCA_030633225.1 Flavobacteriaceae bacterium | reverse complement strand
ATAAAAAGAAACCGGTAAAGAAAAAAAGTGCGTTTCGTGAGCGTTTAGATAGTGCAATGAAACAAGCACAAGTTCAGCAAGAAAAACAAAAGAAAACAGGGAAAAGATAATTCTATTTTTTTAATAAATAACAAGGGTGTAAATCTAATTAGATATACACCCTTTTCTTTTGTGAAAGAATTATTTATTTGAGTTTTAATAAATTATATTTAAATTAGAGAAATTTTTGCAATTATAAATGAATCTTTTAACCATATTTTTTATTCTAGTAGGTATAGTAATTTTGGTATTACTATTTGTGTATTTTTTTCAGGAAAGGTTTATTTTTCAACCCGAAAAATTATCAAAAGATTTTGAATTCAACTATAAAAATCAAAATGTTGAAGAGTATAATATCAAAATTAAAAAGGGAGTAGAAATAAATGGATTGCATTTTAAAACAAAGGATCCGAAAGGAGTTGTATATTATTTAAAAGGTAATTCAAGAAGTATCAAAGGCTGGGGGAAGTTTGCAGTTGATTTTACACACCAAGGTTGGGATGTAATTATGATTGATTACAGAGGTTTTGGCAAAAGTACAGGAAGAAGAACAATTAGTGGAATGCATTCTGATGTACAACGAGTGTATGATGAAATAAAGAAAAACGTTGAAGAAAAATACATTATAATTTATGGAAGATCTCTTGGTACCGGTTTTGCTACTAAATTGGCATCAATGAATAATCCTAGATTGTTAATATTAGTTTGTCCATATTATAGTATGTTAAATAGTATTCAGCGATATATACCTTTGCGAACATTGTCTTTTGTTATGAAGTTTCCTATGCCAACTTTTAAGTGGTTAAAATATGTAACTTGTCCTATTAAGATTATTCATGGAACCAATGATAAGACAATCCCTTTTGACTCTAGTTTAAAACTATCTAAAATCAAACCAAAAATGACAAGACTATATCCGATTATTGAAGGAGGACATAAAAATATACATAATTTTGAATCATACCATAGAGCCTTAAAAGAAATATTAAATTCAAAATTACCAGAATCTATTGATAAAGCAAAAACAAGTTTGGGTTATAATAGAAGTGTACAACCTAAAAATTAATAGATTTTAACTAATGAGGTTATTTTTTAAAACTATTTTAATTTTTCTAATTTTATATTTATTTTCTATGGCATTTTTTTATTTTTTCCAAGAAAGACTTATTTTTCAAAATGAGAAACTTGCACCAGATTATAAGTTTTCGTTTGAACAAAAGTTTGAAGAAATTAATTTACAAACTGCAGATAATAATACAATAAATGCTCTTTTATTTAAAGCTGACAACCCTAAAGGTGTTTTGTTATATTTCCATGGCAATAGAGGGAGTTTAGTTAGATGGGGTGAAATTAGTTCTTATTTTACAAGATTTGATCTTGATATTTTTGTTATGGATTATCGTTCTTATGGAAAAAGCACAGGAGAATTCAATGAAAATCAAATGTATAATGATGCTCAAATTTGTTATAATTATTTAAAGGAAAAATACCCAGAAAACAGTATATCAATTTATGGACGTTCATTGGGTTGCACCTTTGCGGTTAGAACTGCTGTAAATAATAATCCAAAACAGCTAATTTTAGAAGCACCGTTTTACAATTTAACTGATGCTGTACGATATCATTATCCATTGTTACCTTTTAAGTTTTTACTAAAATACAAGTTCAATACCAATGAATATATTGCACGGATACCGTGTAAAACGACTATTTTTCATGGTACAAAAGATGATGTTGTTCCATTTAGCTCTGGAAAAAAATTATTTAATAGTTCAAATTTATCTCAAACTTCATTGATTAAAATAGAAGAAGGCACTCATCACAATTTATTTGAGTTTTCAAAATATCAAAATAAATTATTAGTCTTGTTCAAAAACGATTAAGAGTCTTAATTTTGAATATTATTGTTTGGTTCTAACTCCATATTCATTAAAAAATTATAGTAGACTTCCGCACCATTATGAAGTGATTTGATAGAAATGTGTTCATTGATATTATGAATACTTTCTACTTGTTCTTTTGTTAAATAAACAGGAATACTTGCATAAGCTGGAATATTCTTGGCTCTAAATGCTCCTAGATCATTAATATTTGGTAGCATTATTGGCATTATTTCAGAACCGGGATACTTATATAAAATAGCAGCTTTTAAATTTTTATAATAGATATTCTTAATTGAACTTGGTTTTGTTTTAGGCATATTTTCTGCAATAGTAATTTTAATAGAATCATTTTTAAGTCGTTTTTTAAGGTCGATTAAAAATTCATTCTCATCAATATTTGGCAATAACCTACAATCTAAATAAGCAGTGGTTTTATTGGGTATTTTATTATATGCATCACTATTGGTATAAATATTTGTTAAGGTTATGGTGTTTGAAAACAGTGAAAAAAGTTCAGGTTGTTTTCTAAGTTGCGGTATTAGTATTGGTTTAAAAAACTTAGGGTTCTTTAATAATAGTTTTTCCAAGCCCTTTTTATGATCTGCAAGTGACTTTAATAGATTAACATTTAAATCATTAAAAATAGTTTTGTTGTTTTTTTTAGTCAATTTGTCTAATGAAGCGACCATTTCTTTGTTGGAATAATTTAAGGGGGTTATTGATCCATGACCGCTGGTATTTTTAATTAACTCCAGATTTAACCAAAAAGATCTTTTATGTGCCACTGAAATTCCAAAAATGGGATTTTTAAATTCACCTCCTATAATTGTTGTTAATTCTGATGGACCTTCGCCAATAACCACAACGGGATTGAGTATATCAAAATAATTTTTTATTACATATTTTACACCTCCTTTACATTGAGTTTCTTCACAAGAAACAGCTAAAAAAGTAACATTAAATGCATTTATATTCAAATCTTCATCATTCATTAAATGTACAATACTTTGTAATTGCATTACGGCAGCTCCTTTATTGTCAATGGCACCACGCCCATAAATTTTTTCATTCACAATTTTACCAGAATATGCACCATTTTCAGACTCTGTATTTTCAGGCACAACATCTATATGATTTAATAAAATTATATTTGGTTTATTGGTTGATAAAGGAAAAATGGAGGCAGCAAAATTATACTGACCATTTTCATTACCAAAATCAGTAATGTGCAAACCATTTTCTTTACAAATATTTTTTATAAAATCACCTGCTTCTTTTTCTTGACCACTAACTGAAGGAATTTGTATATATTTTTGAAGTAAATTTTCAATAGAAATTAAAGATCCATTATACTTAATTTTATCACTTTTTTGAGCAAAAACTGAACTAATAATAAAAATAAATATAATGAAAATATTTTTTTTCATTGGGGAAATTAATTTCTAGCAATATAAAAAATTAATTCTTTTTAAATCTAGTATAAGCTAATTTGTAAAATAAATGATTTAAATTT
>DAOVTF010000219.1 GCA_030633225.1 Flavobacteriaceae bacterium | reverse complement strand
TACACTAGGCAAATAGCATTTTGTTAACATTGCTTTAATTTTAATAGTATTCACTATTTACAACCTTACTTAACCTCCTAAACTTCAAGGCAGCATTTACTTCAGATTCTTTACAATACAAGGAGATATAACCTTTGGCACTAACTGGTATTTAAATTCTGCAACAAGAATAATGTTTAACTATGTATGGACAGATATAAATCATAAAGAAATAGGTGGAGGTAATTTGAATATTTTTGAAGTCCGATTCCAAATAGACTTTTAACACTTTTCAAATTGTGTTTTGATCATTTTTTTGTATTTTTAGATTTTAACTTAAACCTATAAAAATATGTCAGTATTAAAAGTAATTGAAATTATGGCGAGCTCATCTAAAAGTTGGGAAGATGCCACAAGAAATGCAGTTAAACATGCAAGCAAAAGTATAAAAGGTATTAAATCTGCTTTTGTACAATCTCAGAGTGTAGTTGTTGATGGAAACGATGTTTCACAATTTCGGGTCAATGTAAAAATTACATTTGAAGTTAAAGACTAAGTTAAAGTCCGGTTTCAAACCGGACTTTTTCATTTTTACTACTTTTGGTCTTGTATTAAAAAAATTAAATGCATAAATTTTTATTATTACTAACTATTTCTACAATTATTTTTAGTTGTAAAAGCCAAAATCATGACGATATGCAAAGTGAACATAAATACACTAATGATCTTATCAATGAAACAAGTCCGTATTTGTTACAACACGCCCATAATCCAGTTAATTGGCATGCATGGAATGACGAAACTTTAGAATTAGCAAAAAAAGAAAATAAACTTTTACTAATATCAATTGGTTACGCTGCTTGTCATTGGTGTCATGTAATGGAACATGAAAGTTTTGAAGATTCAACAGTCGCAGCAGTCATGAATGAACATTTTATTAATGTCAAAGTTGATCGTGAAGAAAGACCAGACGTTGATCAGGTTTATATGAATGCGGTTCAATTGTTAACAGGTAGAGGTGGCTGGCCTTTAAACTGTATTGCTTTACCTGATGGAAGACCAATTTGGGGAGGTACTTATTTTCCAAAAGATAAGTGGATTAATGTTTTAGATCAAATATCAGATTTATATGAAAATGAACCTGAAAAAGCTGAAGAATATGCTCAAAAGTTAACAGCTGGAATTCAACAATCTGATTTAATAAGCCTAAATACTCAAGAAGCAAATTTTACCAAAAGTGAATTAGAACAGGTAATTGAAAATTGGCAACCGTTTATGGATTTTAAAAATGGAGGAAGAAAAGGAGCTCCTAAATTTCCAATGCCAAATAATATTCAATTCTTATTAAGGTATGCAGTACAGAGCAATAATTCTGAAATTTTGGACTATGTAAATACTACATTGACCCAAATGGCCTATGGAGGTATTTTTGACCATGTTGGTGGAGGTTTTTCACGTTATTCAGTAGATGATCATTGGCATATACCTCATTTTGAAAAAATGCTTTATGATAATGCCCAATTAGTTTCCTTGTACTCTTTAGCTTATCTACAGACTAAAAATCCACTTTATAAACAAGTGGTTTATGAAACAACTAAATTTATTGAAAGAGAACTATATAATGATCAAGGCATATTTTATTCTTCGCTTGACGCGGATAGTAAAACGGAATCAGGTGAGTTAGAAGAAGGAGCTTATTATATTTGGAATAAAGAAGAATTGCAGGGAATTTTAGGGTCAGATTATAAACTTTTTTCAGAATATTATAATGTCAACTCCTTTGGAAAATGGGAGAAAGACAATTATCATTTAATTAGAAAGAAATCTGATAATGAATTTATTGACAAAAATGATATTTCAGAAATAGAAATTCAAGAAAAGAAGATAAAATGGAAGAATCTTTTATTAATTGAAAGAGAAAAAAGAAATAGACCAAGATTAGATGATAAAACTCTAACTTCATGGAACGCATTAATGTTAAAAGGATATGTAAATGCTTACACCGTTTTTAAGGATGAAGATTTTTTGAAAATGGCTTTAAAAAATGCTTATTTTATTAGCAATAAGCAAATCAAAGAAGATGGAGGCTTATATAGAAATTTTAAAAACAATAAAAGTAATATTGAGGCATATTTAATTGATTACGCAACAGTTATTGACGCATTTATAAATTTGTATGAAGCTACTTTTGATGAAAACTGGTTGCAAACTGCAAAACAATTAACCGATTATAGTTTTGATCATTTTTATGATGATAAAAGTAAAATGTTCTTTTTTACATCCGACAAGGATACAGAGCTTATTACAAGAAAAATTGAAATTGATGATAATGTAATTCCTTCTTCTAATTCTATTATGGCAAATAACTTGTTTAGATTAGGTCATTATTATAGTAATAGAAATTATAGCGAAAACGCAAAATTCATGTTGAATAATGTAAAGGAAAACGCATTAAGATATGGCGCAGGAGCGTCAAACTGGCTTAATTTATATTCCAATTATGTTGGTGAATTTTATGAAATTGCTATTTCAGGAAAGAATGCTAAAGAAAAATTAAAAGAAATAAACCAGAGTTATATTCCAAATAAGCTGCTAGTAGGGAGCGTAAAAGATAGTAATTTACCTTTACTCAAATTGAAATACACAGATAGCGAAACAATTATTTACGTATGTATTGATGGTGCCTGTCAATTACCAGTTAATGATATGTCAAGAGCAATAGAGCAGATTAAAATTCAATATTAAAATTATGAAATATTTACAAATATTTTTTATAGCACTTGTAGCTTTTGAGCATTTTTATTTTATGATACTTGAAATGTTTTTTTGGACAAAACCAAAAGGATTAAAAACTTTTGGATTAACAAAAGAGTATGCTGAAAGTTCAAAAACATTAGCAGCAAATCAAGGACTTTATAATGGTTTTTTGGCAGCAGGACTACTTTGGGCAATAATAGATAAGGAGCATACAACTAGCCTTGCAATTTTCTTTTTAACTTGTGTTGTTATTGCGGGAATTTATGGCGCATATTCAACTAAAAAAATGAAACTGTTTTATATTCAATCAATACCTGCAATTATAGCATTGATACTAGTTAACTTATGATCATTGAAAAGTTAAACTAATTGATTGAATAAGTAAAAAAAATAAAGTAATTTTGACTATAAGATATCAGTTTTTTTGGCATATTACTTGATTGGTGTTAGCATAAATAGAACATTATTTAATTTTAATATAATTTTTTTTTCATGAAAGTAAAACTTTTTTTATCCGTTACCTTTATTGTGATTAGTTATTATTCAGTTAATGCTCAATATTCTGGAGTTCAAAGTGATGGTCATTTTACAGAATCCATTGTAAGTAATTTTGAAAATGCTATGAGATTGACTGGAGCAGATGAAGATGCCAAATTATCAAACGTTATGGGTAGCCCATATGAAAATGATTCTTTTCTTATAGGTAAAGCGGCAAATAAAAAGATTGATAATTCAAAACCTTATTATCTAAGATATAATATTTATAATGATGTAATTGAAATACAGGATTCTGAAAATATTATAGGCTTGATTAAATCATTAAATATTTATGCTATAATAAGTAATAGAGAATATCATTATGAAATATATTCAAATGATAATGCAAAAACTGATGAAGGATATTTTATTTTATTATCTAAAGGAATAAATAGTAATTTATATCTTAGAAAAATCAAAAAGTTTAAAGATAAAGTTAAAGCTAAAGATTCGTATCATAAAGATACTCCAGCTGCTTTTGTAGATTCAGAGTCTTTTTATATAAAAAAGGATAGAGTTTTATTTCCAGTTTCTAAAAAGAAGAAAGATTTTTTACTTCAATTTCCGGAAAAGGAAAATGAGCTAAAAAAATACATGAAATCTGAAAAAATAAATTTAAAATCACAGAATGATGTTGTAAAATTGTTTAAATATTACGACTCTATTTTGTAAAACTCTTTTTATTTTATTCCGTATTTAAAATATTATTCCTAATATTACATTGAATAAATCTTTTGTTTTAATAAATTTTTGTCATGAAGTTAATACACATTTTTTCTTTAACCTTTTTATGTTTAAGTGTATCCGTTATTTTTGGGCAATCAAATGTTCAAAGTAACAATTTTTTAGAATCAACTATTAACAATCTCAATAGTGCAGTTAGATTAAATAATTCTAATAGTGTTGTCGAACTTTCTTCAATAGTTGGTAGTC
>DAOVTF010000299.1 GCA_030633225.1 Flavobacteriaceae bacterium | reverse complement strand
TTTTTTTATTGCCTAATTTTGTAGCTTTGTTTAATGCAATCATTCCTTACAAAAGTTTCTATTGAAACATTATCAAAATATAATGATGTTTCACAGCTTACCTTTATACTTCCAAGTAAGCGGGCTAGTCTTTTTTTAAAAACAGAGATTAAAAAACTGTTAAGTAAAACTTCAATATTACCCAAAATATTGAGTGTTGAAGAATTCATTCTAGAATTATCAGGTTTAAATCAAATTGACCCCATTTCCTTAATATTTGAGTTTTATAAAATTTATAGGGAAGTAACTCCATCAGAAGAACAAGATTCATTTGAAGTATTTTCAAAATGGGGAACACTTTTATTACAAGATTTTAATGAGATTGATAGTAACCTTTTTGACGCAAAGAAACTTTTAAAATATGTAAATGAAAGTAGGAGATTAGAAAATTGGAATTTAGAAGAAAACCGAACTAGTTTAACTTTAAAATATCTAACTTTTTTTAATCATATTGAAAAGTATTATTCAAGTCTTCAAAAACATCTTTTAAATAGAAAAATTGGTTATCAAGGTGTACTTTATCGAAAAGCTTTTGAAAACACAAAACAGCACATTAAAAACAGTAATAGCGAGCAATTCATATTTGTTGGATTTAATGCTTTAAATATAGCTGAAGAGAAAATCATGCACGAATTTTTATTTCATAATAAAGCTGATATATTTTGGGATAACGATACTTTTTATTCAGAAAACAATATTCAGGCAGGTAATTATTTTGAACAATATAAAAATAATTGGCCCTATTATAAAACTCATAATTTTAAATGGATTGAAAAGAATATTAATACTCCAAAAAATGTTTATATACATGGGGTGCCAAAAAATATTTCGCAAATTAAAAAGGTGAGTAATATTTTAAAAGAGCTTGATAAAGAAAATAAAACACAAAATACAGCAGTAATCTTAGGCAATGAAAAATTGTTACCTGTTTTACTAAATTCCTTGCCAAAAGAGATTCAGCATGCAAATATTACTATGGGATATGAGCTTCAAAATATGCCTATATCAGTTTTGTTTGATTATATATTTAAACTCCATCTTCATAAACAAAATTTTGAGAGAAAAAACACCTATTATTATAAAGATTTTTTAAGAATTGTAGAATATGCTGGAATTTCTAATTTATTAAATAATAGCCAAGAATTTAAAAGTAAACTAAATAAACTCTTATATAAAGATAAAGCGATATTTATTGATCAAAAGGAGATTATTAACCTGATTAGATCAGAAGATCATATGTCCGATATATTTAGTTTAATTTTTAACCAATGGGATAATAATATTAATAAAATACTTAAGAAATTTATTTCTTTAATAAATATATTAAGAGATGATAAGTTATTAAATACAATTGATAAAGAGTATTTGTTTCGCTTTTCTAATATGTTTCAACAATTGTTAAATCTTAACATTGAATATGGCTATATTACAAATTTGAATTCGCTGTATTTGATATATAAACAAGTATTAAAAACAGAAAGTTTATCTTTTAAAGGAGAACCTTTAAAAGGTTTACAAATTATGGGATTATTAGAATCTAGGGTGTTAGATTTTGAGAATGTTATTATCACATCTGTAAATGAAGGATTTATTCCTTCCGGAAATACACAAAATTCATTTATTCCATTCGATATTAAAATAGAGAAAGGATTACCAACCTATAAAGAAAAAGATGCGATATTTTCATATCATTTTTTTAGATTATTTCATCGTGCTAAGAACATCTACCTTCTGTATAATACAGAAACCGATGATTTTGGTTCTGGTGAACAAAGTAGATTTATTACACAATTAGAAATTGCCAAACAAAATGGAAATCTAGAAAATGTTAGGATAGAGAAAAAAAATATAATTCCTAAACTCAATTCTTTTCCATTACAATTAAAAGAAATAGCAAAAACCGACCAAATTATTAATAGATTAAATGAACTTGCAATTGAAGGCTTTTCTCCCTCATCGTTAAGTTCGTATATTAGAAATCCTTTAGATTTTTATAAACGAAAAGTATTAAAATTAAAAGAATTTAAAGAAGTAGAAGAAACTGTTGCAGCTAATACTTTTGGAACTATAGTACATGATACTTTAGAACAATTATATCAACCTTTTATTGAAAAACATATTACAATTGATAGTATAAATGCAATGAAAAGTAATATAAATGAGAAAGTAACTCTAAATTTTAAAAACCAATATTCTTTAAATTCTATATCTTCAGGTAAAAATTACCTGACCTTTGAAATTGCCAAACAATTTATTCTCAATTTTTTAAATTTTGAAATTTCAGAATTGAAAAAGAATAAAAAAGTAAAGATCTTAGCTTTAGAAAAAAAACTGGAACATAATTTTTTCTTAAAAGGTTTCCCTTTTTCTATCAAATTAAAAGGTAAAGTAGATAGAATTGATTTAGTCGATGGTGTATTAAGAATAATTGATTATAAAACGGGAAAAGTTGGGCTTGGGGATTTAAAAATTAAAGATTGGAGTTTACTTACAACAGAAGAGAATTGCAGTAAAAGTTTTCAAGTATTAACTTATGCTTATATGTTTTCACATGACAAGGATGTGAATTTTGATTTTGAAAAGCAAAAATTGGAAAGCGGAATTATATCTTTTAAAAATCTAAAATCAGGTTTTATGAAAGTAAATAATGAC
>DAOVTF010000302.1 GCA_030633225.1 Flavobacteriaceae bacterium | reverse complement strand
TATTAAATGCAAGATCCATTACAATTTTACGAATCGGAAAAACAGACTTTCGAAAAAGAATTATCTTCCTTAAAAAAGAAATTAGCAACATCTAGCACTATAAGATTAATTGTTTTTTTAGCAATAACACTCGGAATTTATTTCTTTTTTTTTATTTCTAATTTAGCGATTATTATTACTTTAGTTGGAATTGTTTTGTTTCTTTTTTTGGTATCTAAACATTCTGATTTAAAAAAGAAAAGAGATCTAATAAAATCATTAATCAAAATAAATAAAACAGAAATTCGTGTTTTAAATAGAGATTATTTTGACTTAGATGA
Organism: Flavobacteriaceae bacterium; assembly: GCA_030633225.1. Classification (GTDB taxonomy): domain Bacteria; phylum Bacteroidota; class Bacteroidia; order Flavobacteriales; family Flavobacteriaceae; genus Lutimonas. Next base: position 2,308 of record DAOVTF010000302.1, on the reverse strand, counting down.
TGGAAGTGAGTTTATTGACCCGCTACATTTTTATAGTTATGATATTGATTTATTTGGTAAAGGATCTTTCTTTCAATATTGTAATAGAACGGTAACAAATGAAGGGAAGAAAAAATTTGTAGAATCTTTATTGAAAAACAATATTACTAACATTGAAAATAAACAGGAAAGCATTAAAGAATTGGCTCAAATGCCAAAATGGAGACAACAGTTTTCTGCTGTTGCAAGTTTGGCAAAAGCTGAATATTCAGCAAAATTAATTATCAATTGGATTCATAGTTATAAATCTACGTTTCCTGATTTTTTATCATTTTTAACAATAGGTTTTTCATTAATTTCTGTATTGATTACGGTACTTGTAAGTTTTAGTATAATTAATTTTCAAGCGCTGGTAATCTGGTTTTTTATAGGCCTGGGGTATTCAGGGTTTTATCTTAAAAAAGTGAGCAAGCTATATGAAGATGCATCTAAAGCAAAAGATACTTTTAAGCAATATCATTTGTTGCTAGATAAGATTGAGTCAACTACATTTAATTCAAAGATTTTAAAAGAAAAGCAGCAGGCAATTCAAGGAGAATTACAAAAAGCATCTGTAATATTTAATCAATTTTCTAAAACTTTAGACGCATTAGATCAGCGTAATAATATTTTAATTGCAATTGTAGCCAATGGATTATTATTAAGAGATTTAAAAATATCTTTTAACATTGAAAAATGGATAAAAAAGTATCATAATCAAGTTGAAAACTGGTTTGAAGTTATTGCCTTTTTTGATGCTCAAAATTCTCTAGCAAATTTTTCTTTTAATCATCCAAATTATGTTTTTCCAGAAATAAATATTGATAATAAAGTTATTAAGTCAAAAAATTTAGGACATGTATTGTTAAAAGATTCTTTACGTATTGACAATAATTTCAATATTGAAAATGAGCAATTTTTTATTATTACTGGAGCAAATATGGCAGGTAAAAGTACTTTTTTACGTACAGTTTCTTTATCCATTGTAATGGCAAATATGGGTTTACCAGTATGTGCCAATAAGTTTGAATATTCTCCAATAAAATTGATTACTAGTATGCGAACATCAGATTCTTTAGCTGATGATGAATCTTATTTCTTTTCAGAATTAAAGCGATTAAAATTTATAGTTGATGAAATAAACGATGACAACTACTTTATTATTTTAGATGAAATTTTAAAAGGTACTAATAGTACAGATAAGGCCATTGGTTCGAAAAAATTTGTTCAAAAATTAGTAGCATCTAATTCAACTGGAATTATTGCAACGCACGATTTAAGTTTGTGTGAAATAGAAAAGGATTTAGAGGAAATAAAAAATTATTATTTTGATGCCGAAATAATTGATGATGAACTTCATTTTGATTATAAGTTGAAAAATGGAATTTGTAAAAATATGAACGCATCATTTTTGTTAAAAAAAATGAAAATAGTCTAAGAAAAAAATGAAAATATTAATTTTATGTACTGGTAACTCTTGCCGAAGTCAAATGGCAGAAGGTTTTTTAAAATCTTTTGATAATAAATTAGAAGTATACTCAGCAGGAACAGAACCCTCAAATCAAGTGCACCCCAAGGCTGTAGAGGTTATGCATGAAATTGGAATTGACCTGACTGAAAACAGACCAGATTCTGTAGATAAATATTTAGATCAAGAATTTGATTATGTGATTACAGTTTGTGGTGGCGCTAAAGAAAGTTGTCCCACATTTATTGGAAATGTAAAAAACAGATTGCATATTGGTTTTGATGATCCTGCAGAAGCTACCGGAACAGAAGAGGAAATATATGATGAATTTATAAGGGTTAGAGATGAAATTAAAAGAGATTTTGGAGTATTTTATAAGAAGAATTTATAATTGATGAGGCTTATTGCATTCTAGAAATATAATCAGTTATCTAAGTATATAATTTAATGGATAGGTTATATTGTTAAGGTTTTGTTATTTAACATGTCTTTAGGTTTTTTAAAGAGTGTATTTCATTTATTTTGGTGTACAAATCAAAACCTTTTTAATGAAAAAATTATTACACTTTCTTGTTACTAAAATATCGTTACCTCTAAGTTTAAATGAAATTCTAAAATGCACAAACAAAACAATAATAACAATTATTACCCTAATAATATCTGTAAATGTTATTTCCCAAACAAGATTAGATTCAACAATTACAAAATCGAAAAATGAACTTAAGGGGGTTCTTCTTGATTTTGATAAGAAAACATTCTTGCCTTATGCAAATATTGTTGTTTTGCACAAAAACACTGGAACAATAACCAATGAAAAAGGAC
>DAOVTF010000073.1 GCA_030633225.1 Flavobacteriaceae bacterium | reverse complement strand
TTGTAACAGAATATTGAATGTATCTGGATGCGCTTTTTCTATTTCATCTAGTAAGATTACAGAATATGGTTTTCTTCTTACTGCTTCTGTCAATTGACCTCCTTCATCATAACCAATGTATCCAGGAGGTGCCCCAATTAACCTACTAACCGCATGACGTTCTTGATATTCACTCATATCAATTCGAGTCATTGAAGCTTCATCATCAAATAGATAATCTGCTAAAGCTTTGGCAAGTTCTGTTTTACCAACACCCGTAGATCCTAAGAAAAGAAAAGATCCAATTGGTTTTTTACTATCTTGTAATCCTGCTCTTGAACGACGTACTGCGTCTGCAACTGCCTGGATTGCTTCATCTTGACCAATTACTTTTTTGTGCAACTCATCTTCTAGTTTTAAAAGTTTTACACGGTCACTTTGTAGCATTTTTTGAACCGGAATACCTGTCCATTTTGCAACAACTTCAGCAATATCATCACTGGTTACTTCTTCTTTTATTAAGGAATTTTCTTGATTCTTTTCTAATTCAGATTGTAATTGTTTCAGGTTTTCTTCTTCGTCTTTTATTTTCCCGTATCTTATTTCCGCAACTAGACCGTAATCTCCATCCCTTTCTGCACGTTCTGCTTCTAATTTAAACTTTTCAATATTCTCTTTAGCAGATTGAACTTTATCTACAACTTCTTTCTCACTGGTCCATTTTGCATTTATCTCATTTCGTTTTTCCTTTAAATTAGCAAGCTCTTCTTTTATTAATGCCATTTTCTTTTTATCATTTTCACGTTTAATGGCTTCTAATTCAATTTCAAGCTGCATTATCTTTCTATCTAAAACATCTAACTCTTCTGGTTTAGAATTAATTTCCATTCGTAGTTTTGCAGCAGCTTCATCCATTAAATCAATAGCCTTATCTGGTAAAAAACGATCAGAAATATATCTTTGTGAAAGTTCTACTGCAGCAATGATTGCACTATCTTTTATTTGAACTTTATGATGAGTTTCATACTTGTCTTTAATTCCTCTCAAAATAGAAATTGCACTTTCTGTATCAGGTTCATCAACAATTACTTTTTGAAAACGCCTTTCTAAAGCTTTATCTTTTTCGAAATATTTTTGATATTCGTCTAGGGTAGTGGCACCAATGGCTCGCAATTCACCTCTTGCCAAAGCAGGTTTTAAGATATTTGCAGCATCCATAGCACCTTGTCCTCCTCCGGCACCAATCAAAGTATGTATTTCATCAATAAATAGAACGACATCACCCTCAGATTCAATTACTTCTTTTATAACTGATTTCAGACGCTCTTCAAATTCACCTTTGTATTTTGCACCAGCAATTAAGGCACCCATGTCTAAAGAATAAACAACTTTATTTTGAAGGTTCTCAGGAACATCTCCCTTCACAATTCTATGCGCTAATCCCTCTGCAATAGCAGTTTTACCGGTGCCGGGTTCGCCAATTAATATTGGATTATTCTTGGTACGTCGAGATAAAATTTGTAAAATTCTTCTTATTTCTTCATCACGACCAATAACCGGATCTAATTTACCATCATTAGCAAGTTGGTTTAAATTTTTGGCATATTTATTTAATGAATTATATGTTTCTTCTGCACTTTGGGAAGTAACTTTACTTCCTTTACGTAACTCTTGAATGGCACTTGTTAAATCTTTTTCATTGATACCATTATCTTTTAAAAGCTGTGTAGTGTCTCCTTTAGAGTTTAAAATTGCAAGTAACAAATGCTCTAAAGAAACATATTCATCTTTCATATTTTTAGCAATATTACTAGCGTCAATTAGCATTTTATTAGCTGTTTTTGACAGCATAATATCGCCACCTTCAACTTTAGGAAAGCTTTTAATTATATTTTCTAAAGTTTGTTTAAAAAGATCAATATTAACTCCAAGTTTGTTTAAAATAAACGGAGTAACATTTTCATCAACTTCAAAAACAGCTTTTAAAATATGTGCATTTTCAATTTGTTGATGACTTAAGCCTTGTGCAATTTGTTGAGCCTTTTGCACAGCTTCTTGTGATTTTATAGTGAAATTATTAAAATTCATATTTTTTAGTTTTTAAATTCAAAATATAAATGTCAAAATCTATTCCAATACAAATAAATAGGCAATGTTTGTCAAAAAGTCTGATATTTAAAGTTTTAACTGACTTTTTGACTTATTTTTTCAAGAAAGAAGGGTTTTTAAAATATTTTTTATCAACAAAAAAAGTTCCGAAAGGGATAACAGATGCAATTAAAATAATAAAAAAATCTTTGTTGCTCCAATTAAATTGAGGTTTTATAAAGAAAGCTAAAAGTACATAACCAATAAACAATAAGCCATGTGGCATTCCAAGTGATTTTACCAATATATCATTTCCTCCAAAATATTTAAGTGGTACTCCAACAAATAAAAGAAGTAAATATGATATTCCTTCTAAATAACTTATAATTCTAAAGATGTTTAACATTTTGATTTTTTTGGCAAAAATAGTAAAATAGGGTTAACATAATATTAAAACAATCTTATATTTAAAATGGTCATTTGTATTACAAATGACCATTTTAAATATATGTGAAGATTTAATACAAATTTATAAATAAAAGATGAAAAAGTTAATCTATTGTTGAGTTTAATAAATTTTCACTAATTTTATTTAACATTTCATTAACATAATGAGTTATGTGAACTTTATAGTAGTTTATTAATGCCTATGAATAGAAAATTACAATTGATATTATCTATTTTATTGATACTACATGGTACTATTAATTATAGCCAAAAAGGTGACTTTGAATATAATGATGTTAAATTAGAAAACATTAATTATTCAACAAGATCAAGCTTTAGTTTGAATCCTAATAATATAGATTTCCTTGAAATAGATTATAAGACATTAATAAGGTATTATAATAATTTTGATACGAATTATATAGAGAATGGAGAAATTTCACTAACCGGTCTATATAATAAATCATTAAATATTGATATTAATTCTTTAACGTTTAAGTTAAAGGCTAAAGATTCTACCATTAAATTAAACCTTCCACTATGCCCTGAATCAACTCAAAAACTATTTGTTTTAAACGAAAGAAAATATTTAAATAAATTTGGTGGAATTGATTTTTTAGATGCAAAAATTAATAGTTATAAAAGATTAAAGTTTTCAGAAATTAATCAGTGTTATTCAAAAGAATATTATCAATTTTGGGATTGGAAGAGTTTAAATCATCCACCGGTTAGAGATTTGAAATATTCGCTTGAGTTTTACGATAAGAAAAGAACAAAAATTGATTATGATACAATCAATTCACCTTTTTTTAATGCCGATTTCCATAAATTAGTTGATAACAATTCCAACTCTTATTTAACTTTTGAAAATAAATTAGAATTGTTAAAGAATGGAAATTCTTATCAAAAAAAGCTAGAATTAATCAAAAATGCAAAATCTTCAATATTGATTTCTGTAATGAGCTACTATAAAGATTCGAGTTCATTAAAAATGACCCATGAGTTGATTAAAAAGGCAAATGAAGGAGTAAATGTTTATTTGATCGTTGAAGAGGTTTGGACCAAATTGTGGATGAAAAAAGGTATGAAACCTTTTAATAAAAGCAAGGTTGTATTAATTTATGCAGATGATCTAATAAATATTGAAAAACATCAAACAGCATTATTCCATAATAAAATATGGATTTTTGATGAAAGAACTGCTATTATTGGGGGTCAAAACATAATTGATAGTGATAATATTTCAAGTGGATATAACCATCAAAGTCATGATACAGATCTTTTAATTGAAGGAGCTGCAGTTACTGATATTGCCAATAGTTATATTGGTTTATTAGAGCATTATGGTTTTGAGAAAAAGTCAGATGCACAACAAATTGAATTTATCAAAACTTTTCAAAATCAGATTAGCAAGAGATATAATTCAGAATCTAAAAATATGTTAAGAGGTCAAGATATTTATAAAGAGAAGCTAGAAAACAAAAACACTCGTTTAAATGGTGTTTGCAGATTTGTTATTCAAGGACCTCAAACAGATCGATTTGCAGTTTCAAAGGCATACACTTCATATTTTAAACAGGCACAAAATTCTATTGATATTACTTCAGGGAAAATAAAAATAGATATAGAGAATGAGAGAGAAATCAATAGATATGAAGGTTGGTCAGAAAGAATGTGGAATCAGATATTTAGTTCTGCTGAGAATGGTGTAAATGTAAACATTATATACAATGGGATTGATGGTGGAAGTGGTGAATTGAGCAATCATTTAAAAAGAAAAGCATTAACAAATTATAATAATAAATTTATAAAAAAATATTATCCAAGAATTGCACAAAATCTTGATGTAAAAGCTGCAAACAGAAATTATCCAGTTTTAAATTATTTACAGAAAAAAGAAAATATTAACACCTGGATGTATTTTCAGTATATGCACTCTAAAACTTTTATGATAGATAGATTTGTAGTATCTGTAGGTAGTTTTAACTTAGATAACTGGTCTGCAGATAAAAGCCAGGAAGCTGTTTTAATATGCCAAGATAAAGATCTGGCAAAAGAACTTGAATACTATTTCACTCTTGACAGAGTAAATTCAACACCTATGCTTACTAAAAATGATCAATGATTGTGATCATGATTTCCATTACAGTTCTCACATTTTTCATCATGGTTGTGTCCATGATGTCCATGATGATGATGACCGTGACCATGTGAAACAGGGGCAAGGGCTTCTAAAGTACCATTAATTAATTTTTCAATAGCAATATCAGGATCTTTTTCTTTAATAACATAAGCTGTAACATTTTGTATAGCTAATTTGTTAACTCCACCCGGACCAATACTTCCGGTAAGCAAAATATCAACATCAAACAGGAGGTTTTTAGGATTACTACTTTTGTCTTCATGAAAAGTATATTTTAAGATTTCATTATCCTGTAACTCTAATATTTTTTTATCTTTAACTATATCGTTTTCAATAGTGTATAATAAATAATTTCTACACTCACCAGCGTGTTTAGTAATTGTTTTTTTGTTTTGTGATGTTATTGCAACTATTGATTTCATAATATCTATTTTTTATACAAAATAAATGAATATTGTGATTATTATTTGTAATATTGGTTACGGTTAGAGTATAATTATAAATTTAAAAATGGTTAAGATGAAAAAATTAAATAAAATTTGGCTCGGTATATTTACATTTTTACCACTTCTGTTTTTAGTAATTTATTTTGTTTTTTTATTCGGAGCAATTATTGCAAATATTGATGAATTACAGAATAATAATGGTGAGTTTCCAATTGATTTCTTCCAATCTATTGCTTGGGCATTTGCTTTTTTATTGCTTGCAATAATCATTAAAATTGGATTAATGATATATTATGTTATTCATGTTAGTGAAAATGTTAAGAATGATAATACAAAGAAAATAATGTGGATATTGATATTGGTTTTTGTTGGAACTATAGGAAGTGTTATTTATTATTTTATGGAAATTTATCCATCTAAAAAGAATGAATTAGAAGTTTAATACATTAAAAGTATGGATCCAATTAAAGAAATTGAAGAAAGAATCCTTCAAGAAATTGAGAGCACTAAAAAAGCTATTATTGAATTAAAAGAATTAACCAAACCAATTTCACCTGATTGCGCTATTGGTAGAGTAAGTCGTATGGATGCAATTAATAATAAGACTATTAACGAAGCAGCTTTGCGTAAAGCAGAAAATAAATTAAAGGGATTAAATAATGCTCTTTTAAATATTAATGATGCTGATTTTGGAAAATGTGCTCGCTGTAAAAACGATATTCCACTAGGCAGAATTTTATTAATGCCGCATAGTAGGTTTTGTGTATACTGTGCGAGTTAAATCATTTCCATAGAATGATAAACATTTTGCACATCTTCTTCATCTTCTAGTTTTTCTAATAGTTTTTCAACATCACTTTGCTCTTCTTCGGTTAATTGTTTTGTAACGGTTGGAATTCTTTCAAAGCCAGAGGAAAGAATTTCTAGATTATTTTCTTCTAAATATTTTTGAATTGCACCAAACTGCTCAAAAGGAGCATATATCAAAATACCATCTTCGTCTTCAAAAACTTCCTCTACGTCAAAATCAATCAATTCCAATTCAAACTCTTCTAGATCCATTTTTAGATCTTCAGTTTTAACTCTAAAATTACAAGTATGATCAAACATAAAAATTACTGAACCTGATGTGCCAAATGTACCCTCACATTTATTAAAAGCAGCCCTAACATTCGCAACAGTACGGTTATTATTATCAGTAGCAGTTTCAACAACTACGGCAATACCGTGTGGCGCATAACCTTCAAATAAAGCCTCTTTATAAGCAGCAGTATCTTTTTCCGATGCTTTTTTTATAGCTCTTTCAACATTGTCTTTTGGCATATTAGCCGCCTTTGCATTTTGTATTACAGCTCTAAGTCTTGCATTAGAATCCGGGTTCGGACCTCCTTCTTTTACAGCCATTGAAATCTCTTTACCTATTTTGGTAAATGTTTTAGACATGGCACCCCAACGCTTCATTTTTCTTGCTTTTCTAAATTCAAATGCTCTACCCATTATTTTTTTCGTTTATGCTTTAATATGTTGTTGTGTTTATTAATGTTTACTATTATTTATGTGAAAATTTCAATGTATCACCTTTTTAAAAAGTTTGTTGCTCAAACTTGAATCACTCCCATATTAAAATCTTTTTCAATAGGGGCATGGTTTGCAGCTTCTATTCCCATTGAGATCCATTTTCGAGTATCTAATGGATTAATAATGCCATCTGTCCATAATCTTGCGGCAGCATAATAAGGTGAAGTTTGATTTTTATATCTATTGGTAATAGTGTCTAAAATTTCTTGTTCTTTTTCTTTAGTGATTTTTTCTCCTTTCTTTTTTAGAGTTGCTGTTTCAATTTGCAATAAAACTTTGGCAGCTTGAGTACCACCCATTACAGCTAATTCAGCTGAGGGCCACGCAAATATCAATCTTGGATCATAAGCTTTTCCGCACATAGCGTAATTACCGGCACCATAAGAATTACCAATAATAACCGTAAATTTTGGCACTACTGAATTGCTAACTGCATTCACCATTTTTGCACCATCTTTTATAATACCGCTATGTTCTGATTTGCTACCCACCATAAAACCATTAACATCTTGTAAAAATACTAAAGGAATCTTTTTTTGATTACAATTGGCTATAAACCGGGTTGCTTTATCGGCTGAATCTGAATAGATTACACCACCAAATTGCATTTCTTTTTTAGCATTTTTCACTACCTTTCTTTGGTTGGCAACTATTCCAACCGCCCATCCATCAATTCGTGCATAAGCACAAATTAAAGTTTTGCCATAATTAGCTTTATATTCTTGAAAATCTGAATCATCAACCATACGTTTGATAATTTCTTTCATATCGTATTGTTCAGATCTTGATTGAGGTAAAATACCAAACATCTCCTTAGGGTCATCTTGTGGTTCCAAGGTTTTTATCCTGTTAAAACCAGCTTTTTCAAAATCACCTATTTTATCAACAATATTCTTGATTTTATTTAAAGCATCTTTATCATCGGTCGCTTTGTAATCACAAACACCTGAAATTTCAGTTGTAGTTGTGGCCCCTCCAAGTGTTTCATTTTCAATAACTTCACCAATAGCAGCTTTTACTAAATAACTACCTGCAAGAAAAATACTTCCTGTTTTATCAACAATAATCGACTCATCACTCATAATTGGTAGGTATGCACCACCGGCGACACAACTTCCCATTATTGCAGCAATTTGTGTTATTCCTTTGCTACTCATAATGGCATTATTTCTAAATATTCTACCAAAATGTTCTTTATCCGGAAAGATCTCATCTTGCATTGGTAGATATACTCCGGCACTATCAACTAAATAAATTATTGGAATGTTATTCTCAATAGCAATTTCTTGAGCGCGTAAATTCTTTTTCCCGGTAATAGGGAACCAGGCACCAGCTTTTACAGTTGCATCATTCGCAACCACAATACATTGTTTGTCCTTGATATAACCAATTTTCACAATTACTCCGCCTGAGGGACAACCACCATGTTCTTTATACATATCATCTCCTGCAAATGTTCCAATTTCAATGCAAGTAGCATTTTTATCTAATAGAAAATCAATACGTTCACGAGCCGTCATTTTACCATTTGCATGTAATTTAGCTATCCGATTTTCACCACCACCTAATGATACTCGTTTAAATTTTTTATTCAAT
>DAOVTF010000233.1 GCA_030633225.1 Flavobacteriaceae bacterium | reverse complement strand
CTTTGTTTTGGATTAGTATAATCAGCTATTCCTGCTAAAAATGTGGGATAAACCGTTGCTGTTCCGATTCCTAAAACTATTGATAAAATTATAAAATGAATATATGTATTAGCATTTGTCATTAAAAATAATGCAATTCCTTGTAAAAGCATACCCCAAAATAACATTTGTTTTTTTGGTAAAACATCGGCCAATTTACCTGTAACTAATTGTCCCAGACCCCAAACTGTAGGATAAACAGAAACTATAATTGCTATTTGTTTTAAATCAAAATTTAATGTTGCCAAAAGAATTGGAAACAATCCCCAAACCATGCCATCATTTAAATTGTTTACCAGCCCAGCCTGAGAAATAGATCCTAAATTATTATTTTTCCAGGTAGTATCCCAAAACACATTTTTTAGCAATGGAATATTACTAATTTGAGACTCCATGGCAACATGATGCTTTGTATCTTTAATAAAAAAAATAGAAAATAAAAGACCTAAAATAGATAGAACAATTCCAATATAAAACGGATATGGAATTAAACCGTAATTTGAAGCAATCCATCCAGTTAAAAAAGCAATTGCTCCAACTGCTAAATATCCAGCCGATTCGTTTAAACCCATTGCCAATCCTCTACTTTTTTCACCAACCAAATCAATTTTCATCACCACAGTACTTGACCAAGTCAATCCTTGATTGATTCCTAAAAGCAAATTTGCAAAAACTATCCATGACCAACTATTAGCATAAATTAAGAGGTATGGAATTGGAATAGCAATGATCCATCCAATAACTAACAAATTTTTTCTTCCAACTTTATCAGCTAAAGCTCCTGTAAAATAATTAGTTATTGCTTTGGTAATTCCAAAAACTATAATGAATGATAAAATTGCTGTTTTTGCAATTAAGCCAAATTTTTCTTCTGCTAGTTGAGGTAAAATTGTTCTTTCTAAACCAACCATTCCTCCTACAAAAGCATTGACAATAATTAATAAAGTGAATTGTTTCCAATTCTCTTTCAAACCAAGTTTTATACTTTTTCCCATAATTTTAATCATGATAAATTTAATGCATTTTTTCTATAGCAAATCAAAATTAATAAAATTTAAAAAAATTACAAGTATTTCTTTATTATTAAGTTGCCCAAAAAAAGGTATTTTACTAATTTTGTAGAAACTTCGAAACAAAATAATGAGCACCACTAAAAAAGCAAAATCAGCCTTAATATCAGTATTTCATAAAGATGGGCTTGAAGCCATTGTAAAAGAATTAGATAAATTAGGAATTACTATATATTCGACAGGAGGAACAGAAAAATTTATTTCAAATTTGGGAATAAATGTTGTGCCAGTTGAAGATTTAACTTCCTATCCTTCTATACTTGGAGGAAGAGTAAAAACTTTACACCCAAAAGTTTTTGGCGGCATTTTAAACAGAAGAGATAATAAAGGCGATATAGAACAGATAAAAGAGTTTGAAATTCCAGAAATAGATATTGTAATCGTTGATCTTTACCCATTTGAAAAGACTGTTGCAAGTGATACAAATGAGCAAGATATTATTGAAAAAATTGATATAGGTGGTATTTCATTAATTCGTGCTGCTGCTAAAAATTTTAAAGATGTAATTTGTGTTTCTTCCATGAATCAATATGATGAGTTTTTAAATATTTTATCAGAAAACAATGGGGAAATAACTTTGGAAAACAGAAAGAAATTTGCGACTAAAACTTTTGCAATTTCTAGTCATTATGATACTGCAATTTTTAAATATTTAAATCAAGATATTGGCGCTAATGAATTTAGAGAAAGTTTTGATAAAGTAAGTACCTTACGTTATGGTGAAAATCCGCATCAAAAAGGATATTTTTTCGGAGACATTGAAAAGTTATTTGATAAATTACATGGTAAAGAATTATCTTATAATAATTTGCTTGATGTTGATGCTGCTGTGAATTTAATGAATGAATTCAAAACTGACGCACCAACTTTTGCCATCTTAAAACATAATAATGCATGTGGCTTAGCACAAAGAGATACCATTTATCAAGCTTATGTTGATGCTTTGGCAGGTGATCCGCAATCTGCTTTTGGTGGAGTTTTAATTGCTAATACTAAAATAGATTCAGCTACAGCTGAAGAAATTCATAAATTATTTTGTGAAGTAGTAATTGCTCCTGAATATGACAAAGAAGCAATTGAAATTTTAAAAGGAAAGAAAAATAGAATTATTTTAATTCAAAAAACTATTGATTTACCTCAATCAAATTATAGAACATCTTTAAACGGAGTTTTATCTCAAGAAAAAGATAGAATTACAGATGAAAAATCTCACTTAACTCAAGCAACAAAATTACACCCAAGTGAAAATGAAGTTCAAGACTTATTATTTGCTGCAAAAATCTGCAAAAATACCAAATCAAATACTATAGTTTTGGTAAAGAACAAACAGTTATGTGCAAGTGGAACAGGGCAAACTTCAAGGGTTGATGCCTTAAATCAAGCTATTATTAAAGCCAATCATTTTAATTTTGATTTGGAAGGAGCGGTAATGGCAAGTGATGCGTTTTTTCCATTTCCTGATTGTGTTGAAATAGCAGATAATGCAGGAATAAGCTCAGTTATTCAACCTGGTGGTTCAATAAAAGATCAGCTCTCAATTGACTACTGTGACAACCACAATATGTCAATGGTATTTACAGGGATTAGGCATTTTAAGCATTAATTGTATATTTGCATTTGAAAAACAAAATTTCTCCCCTTTTTAATATGAATTTGAAACTTTTTTTGATGTAAAATAGTCAAAACTATTTTCTTCATTAACTGTGTGAATTCGGTAAATTTATTACATTTGTGATATTCACAATATAAACACCTTAACACGAATTTAATTTATGGGTTTTTTTGATTTCATGACGGAAGATATTGCCATTGATTTAGGTACGGCAAACACTTTAATCATTCACAAAGGAAAAGTTGTAGTTGATAGTCCGTCAATTGTAGCAATGGACAGAACTACAAATAAAATTATTGCAATTGGTAAAAAGGCCAATTTGATGCAAGGGAAAACTCATGAAAACATCAAAACTATCCGACCACTAAAGGATGGTGTAATTGCTGATTTTGAAGCTTCTGAGCAGATGATCAGAGAGTTTATTAAAAATATCCCTACAATTAAGAAAAGATTTTTTCGCCCATCTTTACGAATGGTAATTTGCATCCCATCGGGTATTACTGAAGTTGAAAAACGTGCCGTACGTGATTCTGCTGAACAAATGAATGCCAAAGAAATTTATCTAATTTACGAACCAATGGCAGCAGCAATTGGTATTGGGATTGATATTATGCAGCCCAAGGGTAATATGATTATTGATATAGGTGGTGGTACAACCGAAATTGCAGTTATCGCTTTAAGCGGAATTGTTTGCGATAAATCGGTTAAAGTTGCTGGTGATGTATTTACTAGTGATATTTCAATGTATATGCGTACACAACATAACTTATATGTAGGAGAAGCCACAGCTGAAAAAATAAAAATTCAAATAGGTGCTGCAACTGAAGATTTAGACTCTCCACCAGATGATCTTTTAATTCAGGGAAGAGATCTATTAAGCGGTAAACCTAAACAAACTGAATTATCATTTAGAGAAATTGCTAAAGCACTTGAAAAATCAATATTAAGAATTGAAGATGCGGTTATGGAAACCTTATCGGAAACTCCACCTGAATTAGCTGCGGATATTTATAATACTGGTATTTATCTTGCAGGAGGAGGATCTATGCTTAGAGGTCTGGACAAACGTTTATCCCGTAAAACAGATTTACCGGTTTATGTTGCCGAAGATCCTTTAAGAGCAGTTGTAAGAGGAACCGGAACAGCTTTAAAAGATCTAGAAAAATACAAAAGTGTATTG
>DAOVTF010000055.1 GCA_030633225.1 Flavobacteriaceae bacterium | reverse complement strand
ATTGTTGATGATATTCTTCTTGAAAAGTTAAGAAAAGTTTATTGTGAGAAATTTGAAATACCATATCAAGAAATAACTAACAAAATAGATGATTTTAGAGCAAAAAGAATTACTTCATATTTAAATTTATTAAACAGTATTACTGAAAAGAAATTTGAAGAATTAAAAAAATCAGCTTTGAGTAAAAGCAATGGTATAAAAGATTATTTTAACATGCTTCCTGATGTTTCGTCTATTAAAAAAGAATTTGAAAAATTAACTTCCCAAAAAATAGATTTTAGTGATATTAAAGATTGGGCAAAAGACAATTTATCTATTGGCAGTATTGATGTTAATATTATGACCAAATTAGATAAAGATAATTTTAAAAATGGTAAAAAATTACCAACGGAATTTAATGATGCTCATGCTGCTCTAAGAGGTTTTGCAAACAGTGATCTTAAATCATCATTAGTACTTTCGGCAGGCATGAACCCAAGACTGTATGGATATATAGAAGAATTTAATGATTTCTTTCCAAATGAGAATGGAGAAATTAAAAAGAAAATTGTTTTAAAGGTAAGTGACTACAGATCTGCTTTAATTCAAGGAAAATTTTTAGCCAAAAAAGGAATTTGGGTATCTGAATATAGAATTGAATCTGGACTTAATTGCGGTGGTCATGCCTTTGCAACAGAAGGTTTTTTAATGGGTCCTATCTTAGAAGAATTCAAAAACAATCGTGATGTTTTGATTAAATCAATTCATGAAATATTGATTCCTGCACTTGAAAATAGTAATCGTACAATTCCTGCTAAAGAACTGGATCTTAAAATTACTGCACAAGGTGGTGTAGGTACTGGAGAAGAACATCAATTTTTATTGGATCATTATAAGGTTGATTCTGTTGGCTGGGGTTCTCCGTTTTTATTAGTTCCAGAAGCTACAACTGTTGATGATAAAACAATGAACTTATTGATGCAATCTAAAGAAGATGATCTTTATTTGAGTAATATTTCACCATTAGGTGTTCCATTTAATAGCCTAAAAGGAAACACAAAAGATATTGAAAAAATGATAAAGGTTGCTAATGGTCGACCTGGAAGTGTATGTCCTAAAGAATATCTTTCATCTAATACCGAATTTACAGAAAATAGTATTTGTACGGCTTCACGTCAATACCAACGAAAAAAAATTAAAGAGTTGGAAAACGAAGATAATTCAGATAAAGAATACAAAAATAAGTTTCAAAAGATAATTGATAAATCTTGTATTTGCGTTGGATTAGCAACATCTGCATTAATAAATAACAAAATTGATACCAAAGAAGAACATAGTGTTTCTGTTTGTCCTGGTCCAAACATGGCATATTTTTCAAAATTGATGAATCTCAAGGAAATCACTGATCATATTTATGATAGAGCAAACTTAATATCAAGAAATGATCGTCCAAATATGTTTATTAAGGAATTAAGACTATACTTAGATTATTTAAAAACGAAAATAGACGAGACTAATTCTTCTTTAAACAAAAAGCAAGAAAAATATTTATTGAATTTTTCAAAAAATTTAAATGAAGGGATAAACTATTATCAAGGTGTTTTTAATGAAGTAAAAGACAGATTTGAAGACACTAAATCAAATATTCTTACTGAATTAGAGTCTAGTAAAAAATATTTACATCATCTACAGAAAGAAGTTGATAAACTAACTGGTAAAATAGTTTTAACTCAATAATTAATAAGGACTTCCTTTAAATATTTATATATAAAAGGAAGTCTTTTTTTAACTCCTTGTTTTGTCACTTAAGTGGCTCATTATAAACTATTTTAAAAGTAATTTAGCATAAAAATAGATTTTGAATAATCAAATTAAAGGATATTTACTAGCTTTTACATCTGTAATTTCAGTTTCTATCGTATTTATATTTAGTAAAGCTGCATTAAATGAAATTTCTTTACCACAATTCGGGACTTATTGGTTCGGTTTTGGCTTGATTTGGATTTTTATTTATGGAATAAAAAACAAATCATTTGATATAGTAAAGTCTTTTAACAAGCGAAAATATATTTTACTTCTCACACTTGGTATTATTGAAATAATTGCTACAACATTTTTTTTTAAGGCAATTCATACAATTCCAAATCCGGCAATAACATCTTTTTTAAGTAATATTTCTCCGGTATTTGTTCTTACATTAAGCTTTGTAGTTCTAAATGAGAGGTTGAATAAATTAGAAATATTTGGTGTAATATTAGCATTAACTGGAGCTTTTATTATTGGATATAAAGGAGGGTTTGAAATTAAAAATATGTTTATTGATGGTACTCAATATGTTATTATTGCTTCAATGATGTTTGCTATTAGTTCGGTAATATCAAAAAAGAATATAATCTCCTTATCTCCTGTTTTCATTGCATTAAATAGAACATTTTTCTTGTTTTTGTTTTCATTGATCGTTTTATATTTTCAAAAAACATCAATAGTTATTCCAAGCTCAGCTCTAAAGAACATCATTATTGGTTCTGTACTAGGTCCATTTTTGACAGCAGTTACAGGGTTATTAGCACTTAAATACATCGATTTATCTAAAAAATCGATAATATCAAGCACAAAATCACTTTTTGTTTTGGTTGGTGCTTATCTATATTTTGGTGTTTTTCCAAAAACTTTTGAATTAATTGGAGGGTTTCTTTCCATATTTGGAGTGCTGCTAATTATATTTGGTAAAAGCCAATTAAGTAGAAGTAGACCATAAAAATTGATTACTTTTGTAGTTACAAAATTCAACATTTCTGTATGTATATTAATAAGAATAACCCCTGGCACAATGTTAATATTGGCGATAATTTTCCTGATATTGTTAATGGAATTATTGAGATTCCAAAAGGTAATCGCGCAAAATATGAACTAGATAAAGATAGTGGTTTATTAAAATTGGATAGAGTATTATACTCTTCAATTTTTTATCCTGCAAACTATGGTTTTATACCTAAAACTTATTGTGATGATGATGACCCATTAGACATATTAGTTCTATCACAGGTAACCATTGTTCCTATGTGCATTGTTTCATCAAAAGTAATTGGCGTTATGCGAATGCTTGACGGCGGTGAACATGATGATAAGATTATTGCTGTCGCAGAAAATGATATGAGTGTCAATCATTTTAATGATATATCAGAATTACCACCTCACTTTGTCACAGAATTAAGAAGTTTTTTTGAAGATTATAAAAAATTGGAACATAAAACTGTTGAAGTAACTGAATTTCAAAATGCAAAAATTGCAAAAGAAATCGTTAAACAAAGTATTGAAGATTATAAAGATTTAGTTTATAGATAATCATCTATGATTAACTTTTGTTTATTTTTTAAAATTGTATTACCTATTGCACATTGTAAACATAAGTTCTTATTACAATAAGAAGTTTTTAAATGCAAGTATCCCTGACTTTCAAAAGCATTATTTATTTTATGTTTAACCCCAGTATTTTTGCTTAAAATATCTTCAAATTTATTTATAATATTGTTTTTTTCTGGTTTGATTTGTTTTGCTAAACTTAAAATAGATTCTTCATTTAATTTACCAATATGTTTAAAATAAATAAACTTCAGTGGAATAATAGTATTCATAATTAAAAGGTCTACAAAAGGTTTGGTTAAGCTTTTTGAGCGCTTTTTTGAAATGGAATTAAAATTATAGTGATCTTCCCAAAAAACTGATGTTTTAGTATCAAACAAACTATAAACTTCATCTAAGTTTTTGCAATTAATAATTTTAGAAAATAAATTTTGATGTGTAAAATATAGCATCGAAAGTTGAGCTAGTCGAATAGTTGGAAAATTATTAGGTCTTAATCTAAAAAATTTAATTTGACCATTAAAAATTGGTTCCAAACTATACTTTGATTGCAAATATCTATACTCACTCTTTAGCTCTTCAAAATATGCATTTTCAAATTCTTTATCTAAAAATCCGGATTGACCAAAAAATAGAGCTTCTAAGTTAATTAGTTTACTTTGCTCCTTTCTAATAATTTTAAAATCAATTGAATTGGCCAAAGTAAAAAAAGAATCTCCATTAACTTTTAAACCAAAATTTTTTGCCAGCAGCTTGAATAAGACAGATTCCCAATCATTTTTTGATTCTTTTAGTAATTGAAGTATCAACTCTGATTTTTGCTGTAATCGCTCAAAAAACAAAACTTCAATCCAATTATTCAATATGAATTCATCAATTGATCCAATGAATTTTTCACAATTGATCCAATTGATCCTTTTTGAAAATAATGCTTTATATTGTTTTATTAAATCTTTAGGGACAAGTGAATGAAGCTCTAAAGTTGGTATTGGAATACTGTTTTTATTGTAAACTTCTATATCGTTTTCCCAAACTACATGTAAAATAACACTATCATAATTCTCATCTTTTTCATGTTGATGCACATACCAATCTGAAGATTTAACATGAATTTCTACATTACCGACCCAAAGCTGATCTCCTATTTTAATTTTTGCATTGAAAAAATCAGGTCCTGAATCCAAATTATGTTCACCAGAACCATAAATAATAATTGATTCATTATTAGTAGCTTGTAGTTTGTTAATAGTAAAATATTTATGCTTCCATAGATAATGTAAAAAGTCTTCTTGAATCAAAATCACATTTTACTATTTATGATTCTTTTTAAAGGAAGTAAACAATATATCTACTACAATAGAAAATTTAATTGCATTTTAAATTAAGAAATCAATTTATTAATTTGGGCATACTGTAAAAGCATAATAGTTTTAGCATCTTTTATCTCACCAGATTTTACCATTTGTATAGCCTTATTAAAATCAATTTCTAAAACATCAATATCTTCATTTTCTGAGGCTAAACCGCCACCTTCAGATAATTTCATATCATCATCATATTCAGCAATAAAAAAATGGATAATCTCGGTAACAGCTCCAGGAGACATATAGGACTCAAAAACTTTTTCTACTTTCTTTATTCTATACCCAGTTTCTTCTTCGGTCTCTTTAACAATGCAAGTTATTGGGTCATCGCCATCTAAAACACCTGCACAAGTTTCAATCATCATACCGTTGTCATTGCCATTAACAAACGAAGGCATTCTAAATTGTTGAATTAAAATAATTGTTTTTTTCTTGGTATTGTATAATAAAATTGTAGCACCATTCCCTCTATCATATGACTCTCGTGATAGGCTAACCCACTCACCATTCTTTAATTGATAATCAAAATGAATATTATTTAAAGTATACCAATTATTAGATAATAAATCAATTTTCAGGTTCTTAACTTTTTGATTCATCCAAATAATTTTATCTAATTAACTTTTTATATTTTATCCTTTTCGGAATCAAATCTCCTCCTAAACGACTCTTTTTATTCTCTTCATATTCTGAAAAACTACCCTCAAAATAATAAACTTGGGAATCACCTTCAAAGGCCAAAATATGTGTACATACTCTATCTAAGAACCATCTATCATGTGAAATGATTACTGCACAACCTGCAAAATTTTCCAAACCTTCTTCTAGGGCTCGTAACGTATTAACATCTAAATCATTTGTTGGCTCATCTAGTAATAAAACATTACCTTCTTCTCTTAAAGTCATGGCCAAATGCAAACGATTTCTCTCGCCACCGGATAATGTGGAAACCTTTTTGTTTTGCTCTGAACCACTATAATTAAACCTTCCTAAGTAAGCACGTGAATTTACCTGTTTGCCTCCCATCATAATTAGCTCTTGTCCGTCAGAAAAATTTTCCCAAATTGATTTATTTGGGTCAATATTTGAATGAGCTTGATCGACATAAGCAATTTTTGCAGTCTCACCTACTTTGAACTCTCCTTTATCAGGAGTTTCTTCTTCCATGATCATTCTAAAAATTGTAGTTTTACCCGCACCATTTGGTCCTATAATTCCAACAATTCCATTGGGAGGAAGTTTGAAATTTAAATCCTCATACAATAATTTATCACCAAAAGCCTTGGTAACCCCAACAGCATCAATTACATTATTACCTAATCTTGGTCCGTTTGGTATATAAATTTCAAGTTTTTCTTCTTTTTGTTTTTGATCTTGACTCATCAATTTATCATAATTTGACAAACGAGCTTTTGACTTAGCATGTCTACCTTTTGGTGCCATTTTCACCCATTCCAACTCTCGTTGTAAAGTTTTTTGACGATTTGAAGCCGTTTTTTCTTCTTTTGATAATCTTTCAGATTTTTGTTCTAACCATGAAGAATAATTTCCTTTCCATGGAATCCCTTCACCCCTATCCAATTCTAAAATCCAACCAGCAACATTGTCTAAAAAATACCTATCATGTGTTACTGCAATTACAGTTCCTTTATACTGTGCCAAATGATGTTCTAACCAATGAACAGATTCTGCATCTAAATGGTTGGTAGGCTCATCTAATAATAATACATCAGGTTGTTGTAATAATATTCTACAAAGTGCAACTCTACGACGCTCACCGCCAGATAGATTCTTTATTGGAGTATCTCCCTCCGGAGTTCTTAATGCATCCATTGCAATTTCCAACTGAGTATCAAGCTCCCAAGCATTGACTGCATCAATTTTATCTTGCAATTTTGCTTGTTTTGCCATTAACTTCTCCATTTTATCTGCATCAGAATATACTTCTTCTAACCCAAACATATCATTTATTTTATTGTACTCATCCAATATTGCAACGGTTTCAGAAACACCTTCTTTAACAATATCAATAACCGTTTTAGTATCATCAAGTTCAGGTTCTTGCGATAAATAACCTACTGTATAATTTGGAGCAAAAACAACATCACCCTGGAAATTTTTGTCAATTCCTGCAATTATCTTTAATAATGTTGATTTTCCTGATCCATTTAAACCTAGTATCCCAATTTTGGCACCGTAGAAGAAACTTAAATAAATATTTTTGAGCACCTGTTTATTGGTGCTTTGGTAAGTTTTGCTCACTCCACTCATGGAGAATATTACTTTTTTATCATCTGACATAACCTGATTTATTAATTTTTAAAGACAAAGATACTAAGAATTGTTTTTGAAAATATGAAGTTTAAGTGTAAAAAAAACCTGCTTAAAGCAGGATTTTTTTATTAATATTCCAATTGATTTAAATATGAAATTTTCTTTTTCCAAACATTAAGATCTTTATTATAGTTCTCAATATTTCTATAAACATTTTTAACTAATGGGTTATCTTTTGTAGCATTGGAAATAAAACTAATATTATTTTCTAATTGTTTAATTTCTTTTGTTAACTCATCAATTTTTCTTCTTATAAATAATTGCTCATTATCTAATTTTCGAACATCATTCTGCTCTAAATAACTATTAATATTATTTTTAAATTTTAAAAATATCGCTTCTTCTTTATCAATATTTAACTTTTTATAAGCAATATCAAGAGCTTTGTTAAATTTTGTATCAATATGGCGTAATTTCGTTGGTACAGGTCCTAGATCTCTCCAATCTTTGATATATTCATTTACCAAATCCAGAGTAAGAGATTTCTCTTTTTCAACTTGTCCTTTAAATTGATCTAACAAATCTTTTTTCTTATTAAAAACTTCTGTTCTCTCCTTATCAGCTCCATCTTGTTTATCATGTAATCTATCAAAGTAAAAATTACAAGCTTCTTTAAACCTTTTCCAAATCTTATCAGAATCCTTTCTAGGTACATGCCCTATATTCTTCCACTCCGACTGAATTTTTTTATAAACCTCAGTAACTATATCATAATCTTCACTATCCTTTAGTGATTCTGCTTGTTCAACGAGATGCATTTTTTTCTTTAAATTATCTAATTGATCACTTTTAATACTTTTATAAAAAGAATTCTTTGCTTTATTAAAACTTCTTGTTGAGTCTTTAAATAATTGCCATATTTCTTCATTCTTAGATTTAGGAACCCGACCAGCAGCAAAAAACTCTTTCCTTAATGCTTCAAGTTTTCCAATATTATCTTGCCATAATTTATGAGAACTAATAGTATCAATATCTATTGATTTTATTTTTTCAATTATAGCTTTTTTTAAGTCGACATTTTCAAACAGTTTTGCATCTAACTTATCTTGATATTCATGCCGTTTGTGGTGTATTTTTTTAGTAGCTTCACTAAACCTATTCCAAATATCTTCTCTTAATTCTCTTGAAACTGGTCCAACATCTTCTTTCCAAAAACGATGTAGAATTTGAAGTTCTTTAAAAGCATGATTAACATCAGGGTCTTCAGCTAAAGTTTCTGCTTTTTCAACTAATTTTGTTTTTTCCTCTAAATTATGCTTAAAATCGAGATCTCTAAAATCATTATTTAAATGTAGCAAATCATAGAAACGCTCAACATGATGATGATAAGTTCTCCAAACATCATTATATTTTGTATGAGGTATTTGCCCTGTACTACGCCATTCATCTTGCAGAACTCTAAAATTTTTATACATAGTAGAAGCCTCTGCATTATCAATCAAATCCTTTAATTTTTCAATTAAGTTTTTACGAGCATCAAGATTGTCTTTTTGCTCTTTTTCTATGTCTTTATAATATTGCTGTCTTTTCTTTTTAAAATCTCTAATAAGGTCATTAAATTTACTTTTCACAGGCGAGTTATAATGAAAGTCAATTTCATTTCCACCTTCCTTAATAAATTCTTCTTTTTTCTCAGAAATAAAAATTTTGAATTTTTTCGAAAAATCAATTTTCATTGATTCTATCTGGTTTTTTACATCTTGAATTTGAAATTTGTCAAGTAAATTTTGAATTGAGTCCACCAATTCATCTAAATTGAATTTAGTAAAATCTAAAATCGGGACTGTTAATTTCTCCTTTTTTTTATCCGAATCAATATCAATACTTGCCGATTCTTCAATTACATCTTCAGAAGTTTCATCAACTTTCTCAACAGAAACCTTTGTTTCCTTATTTTCAGAAGTTTCTTCTAGTTTCTCACTCTGATCAACTTTATCATTCTCTTTTGAAACAGCCTTTATATTTTCATTTTTAGCTTCAGCAGTTTCTTCTATTTTCTCGCTCTGATCAACTTCATCATTTTCTTTTGAAGCAGTCTTTATATCTTCACTTTCATTTTTAACTTCAGTAGCTTCTTCTTTTATCTCGTTCTGTTCAACTTCATCATTTTTCTTTGAAGCAGCCTCTATAATATCACTTTCAATTATAACTTCCGTAGCTTCTTCATTTATCTCGTTCTGTTCAACTTCAT
>DAOVTF010000177.1 GCA_030633225.1 Flavobacteriaceae bacterium | reverse complement strand
ATAGAAATGAATAATATCAAAGAAGAAATATTTATTAAGTGTAAGCAATTTGTTGATGATAAATTGGCAACTATTACTCAAATTATAGAATCCAATCAGAGTGCATTACAATCAGAAACAAAAAGTTCGGCAGGAGACAAACATGAAACAGGAAGGGCAATGTTGCAATTAGAAATGGAGAAAGCTTCGCAACAGTTTGAATCGATATCGGCAATGAATGGAGTATTGCAAAAAATTGATATTAAAACAAATAATGGAGTTGCAAAATTAGGAAGCTTAATTTATACCAATCAAGGTAATTTTTTTCTAGCAATTAGTGTTGGTAAAATAGATATGTTGAAGAATGAATATTTTATAGTCTCTCCTTCTTCCCCAATAGGTAAATTATTACTTGGAAAGAGTAAGGGGGATACATCTATATTTAATGGAAAAGAAATTCGAGTAATTGAAATTTTGTAAAAACAATTATTAATTCAAAGCATTAACCGTTCCAATTTTACCGGGTAAAATTTGTTTTAAAGTTGCTTCAATTCCATTTTTTAAAGTTATGGTTGATGAAGGACAGCCGTTACATGCTCCTTGTAAAATTACATTTACTTCTTTGGTTTCCGGAATGTAAGACAAGAACTGAATATTACCACCATCACCAGCAACAGCAGGTTTAATATATTCTTCTAAAACAGCAATAATCTCTTTAGAAATATCATCATTTGTGGGAGTAAATTTTAATTGCTCATCAGTTTTTAAATTTGATTTTTGCTGATAATTTTCTGATACTATTCGCCTTTCACTTTGCAAATATTCTTTGATAAAATCTCGTAATTCATTATTCACCTCAAACCATTCCAGTCCATTTGCTTTGTGAATAGAAACATAATTATCAGAAATAAAAACTTCTTTTATAAAGGGAAATTCAAAAAGTTCTAATGCAAGTGGCACATCTTTAGCATCCGCTTTATTGGTTAATTCAATATTTTGATTAGAAAGTAATTTATTGGTTACAAATTTTTGCACATTTGGATTTGGTGTACTTTCAGCATAAACTTCTACTAAATTTGCTTCTTTTTTTTCAACAAAAATAGATTCATTTTGACTAGAATAAACACTAAATATTTCTTTAATTTCACCTTGAACTTCATTCCACTCTAAAATATCATGCTTTTCTATAGCAATAAAATTGGCTGTGATATATACTTTTTTAACAAAAGGTAAATGAAACAATTGTTGAACTAAAGTTGAATTGGTAGCATCTTCAATAGAGTTATATTCAAAACTATTTTCAGTTAAAATTTTATCGAATACAAATTTAATTATTGCCGGATTGCTAATTGTTTCTATAGTAATTTTTGACATTTTTTATTTTTTAGAATTGCAAAAATACAAAAGAAATAAGTTTTAAATTTGAAAATTAAGTTAAAGCTTAAATTTAAAATTCATAATAAATGATAATTAGAGAACTTCAAGGTATTCATCCACAATTTGGTAAAGATTGTTTTTTTGCTGAAAATTGTGTGATCATTGGCGATGTAATAATGGGACATCAATGTAGTATTTGGTATAATGCAGTAATTAGAGGTGATGTGCATTATATTAAAATTGGTAATAAAGTAAATGTGCAAGATGGTGCGGTTATACATGCTACCTATAAAACTCATCCAACCACTATTGGAAACAATGTTTCAATTGGTCATAATGCCTTGGTACACGGTTGTACAATACACGATAATGTTTTGATTGGTATGGGTGCCATTGTCATGGATGGTTGTATTGTTGAAAGCAATAGTATTATTGCGTCAGGAGCGGTTCTTACTAAAAACACCATTGTAAAATCGGGGACAATCTATGCCGGAACACCAGCCAAAAAAATTAAAGATATTAGTCAGGAGTTAATTTCGGGTGAAATTGACAGAATTGCTAATAATTATATAAAATATGCAGGATGGTATAAAAAGGAGTAAGTAGTAAGAAGACGTCAGACAAAAAGTTGAAAGTAAGCGAAAAGCGACTGGGCAAAAGTAAAAAGTTGAAAACTTAAAATTTAACATTCAAAATACCTCTTCATTACACTATTAAAATCAACTTTGCGAACCTTTACGTAATTCTTGGAGAAACTTTTGCGATATTGCTTTGAAAGGAAAAAGAAGTATTAAATTTAAACAAAAAATCCAGCGAAAGCTGGATTTTTTGTTTAAAGTATTTTATCTAAAATAGTTTGATTAAATGCCTAATTTAGCTTTTACAGCTGGCATAAGATCTTCACCATCAAATACGATCAACCCTTTTCCAGGAGAAGAATCAAAAACATATTTTACACCTTTAGCTTTTGCTACATCTTGAACTGCTTTTTGTGCTTTTTCAACGATAGGTTTTAATAAGTCAAAACGCTTTTTTTGAATTTCTTGTTCAGCAGTTTGACCATACTTTTGAATTTTTTGTTGTAAGGTTTGAACTTCTATTCTTCTTTCTTCATTTTTAACATCAGTTTGAGTTGGAGCTTCAGCATCATACTTTTTTAACTTTGCTTGTAAAGCAGTTGCTTGACCATTATACTCATCAGCA
Source organism: Flavobacteriaceae bacterium (assembly GCA_030633225.1). Classification (GTDB taxonomy): domain Bacteria; phylum Bacteroidota; class Bacteroidia; order Flavobacteriales; family Flavobacteriaceae; genus Lutimonas. The sequence goes on along the minus strand of DAOVTF010000177.1, from coordinate 2,406 downwards.
TAAGTTTGTTGTACTTTTTTTAATTCTGTTTCCATAGTTTTTGTTTCTGGCATTGCCATTAACAATTGTTCACTATCAATGTGTGCTACACTTTGTGCTTGAACAGTGTTAAATGCTGTAAAAAGTGCAATTGCTACGAATAAATTTCTAAATAATTTCATTTCTTTAATAATTTGTTAATAATAATCTTTTTTATTCTACTTCGTTTTAATCTCTATTTTCAATATTAGATTCGTTTTTATTTTTACGATCTTCAATTTCTTTTAATTTGGCGGCGCGTTCATCATCAGCAACTTTTTTTAACGAGTCTCTTTTACGATTTCTGAATTCTTGTTGTGCTTTTATTTTCGCTTTTAAGGCCTCTCTTTTTGCAATTCGATCATCAATTTTTTTCTGTTCTGCCGATTTTTCAACTTGATTTGGGTCAGCTTCTAATTCAGAAGTTGCACCTTCAACATTTTCAAAATCTACATTTTCAGGTTCTATGTTGTTCACAGTTGAAACTGCCGCTGATTTTGCAATACGTTCTTTTTTCTTATTGTCAAGCTCTTTTCTTTTTCTGCCTTTTACAATAGTATTTAAAACTAGCTCGCTAATATCAAATTTATTATTGCTATATAATAAAATTAAATCACTTGATTTATCAAGGACAAAATCGTACTTTTTTCTAACTGCAATTTCTTGTACTGCATTATAAACTTGGTCTTGAACTGGCTTTGCTAATTGATTACGTAATTGAAAAAGATCACCTGTCGGGCCAAAATATGCATTTTGTAACCTTCTAAGTTCATTCTCCTTTATTAAAATATCTTCTTCATACTCGCGGATCAATTCTTTTGTAAGCAAAGATTTTTCGTTACTTAAATCAATTTTTTGCGTTTCAATTTCTTTTGAAAGAACATCTAATTTTTGTTGCCATTTAGATATTTTACTATCTAATTTTGACTGTGCATCAACATATTCAGGAACATTTTCCAAAATATAATTCATATCAATATAAGCAACTCTTTGTCCCTTTTGAGCAAAGGAAATGAAACTGAAAAAAAATAATAAAACAATTAAACTTTTTTTTACTTTCATTTTATTAGTTTTAATAAAAAAACTATACTATTCATATTCACGGCAAATATAATAAATTAATTACCTTAAAATTGTTGCCCAATTATAAAATGTGTTTGCCATCCTGAAGCTTCACCAAAATTGGAACCAGGTATTTGATCAAACCCATACCCAAAATCAATTCCTAATAATCCAAAAGCTGGCATAAATACTCTAACACCACCACCTGCAGCTCGTTTAAGCGAAAACGGATTATAATCTTGAAATCCATCCCATGAATTACCACCTTCTAAAAATCCTAAAACATATATTGATGCTGAAGGTTTTAAAGTTACCGGATAACGCAATTCAAAAGCTACTTTATTATAAATTGTCCCACCTGTTACCGATGATAAACTTGAATTAGGGTACCCTCTTAAAGCAATAGTTGTTCGACCATCAAATCTTCCTTGGGCTAAACCATCTCCACCTACATAAAATCGTTCAAAAGGCGGCGCTCCAATTTCATCATTATAATAACCCAAATAACCTAATTCAGCATTACTCATTAAAACAAGTTTTCCAACAATTGGACTATACCATTTACCTGTAAAAATAGCTTTATAATATTCTAACCATTTGTATAATTCTTCATCAGGTAATCCAATATAACTTTTGTCATCAAATAATGAATAAGGAGGTGTAATTTTTACAGCCAGATTAAATTGTGAACCACTTGTAGGGAAAATAGGATTTGGTCCTGCGTTATTTCTGCCAAAATTAAGTGCAATATTAAAGTTGTTAGAAACACCATTATTAAAATCAAATGAAGAGATTGTATAATTTTTTAATTTATATCGTTGATAGTTTAATGATGTTGATAAGGTGAAAAAATCATCTGGCCATTTTAAACGTTGACTTAAACCAACAGAAGCACCAATAATATCAAGTAACTGATCTTTATCTACATCGTTACTTTGATAGTCATAGCCATATTGAGAAGAATTGTATATTGAAAAATTAAATCCTTTAGGTTTTTTACCACCCATCCATGGTTCAGAAAATGATAAACTATAAGTTCTGTAATATTTACTTACTTGTAATCGTAATGCAATACTTTGACCATCACCACGAGGTACAGGTTTATATTCACCAAGATTAAACATATTTCTAACCGAGAAGTTGTTAAAGGACAATCCTAAAGTACCAACAAAAGTACCTCCACCATAACCACCTTGTAATTCAATTTGACTTGATCCTTTCTCTGACAAACTATATTCTATGTTAGCTGTTTTATCAGTGTGATTTGGTTGAACGTCAGGCACAATATTTTCTGCATCAATATATCCTAATTGACCTAATTCACGT
>DAOVTF010000244.1 GCA_030633225.1 Flavobacteriaceae bacterium | reverse complement strand
CGACCAAATTTTACCTTAAAAAACAGAATCCAATCCATTTGTATGGCATTATTCTTGGGTTTTGGTATTTTTATGGTTGATATTTTCCCTGTGGAGAATTATCCACACTTTTAACCGTTAAAAAATCTTAACCAAACCGATAGTGCTTTACCAACAACCAACAACTATTTCGTAGTTTTCCCTTTTAAAAAATCAGTAAATACTTGGTCAACAGGTTCCCAAAGTTCTATTTTGTTTCCTTCAGGGTCCAGAATATGAATAAATTTTCCGTAGTCAAATGATTCAATTTCATCAAGTACGTTTACACCATTTTTTTTTAGCTCAGTTACAAGAAGTTCTAAATTATCAACTCGATAATTTATCATAAATTCTTTTTTTGAAGGATCAAAATATTTGGTATCTTTTTCAAAAGGACTCCATTGTAAGTAATTTACTTCATCTGGATTATTAGCATTTCTAAATTCAAAAGATGATCCGTATGCATCAATAGTAAGACCAAGGTTTTGATGATACCATTTTTTTATATTTTCTGGATTATTACTTTTAAAGAAAATACCACCAATACCAGTTACTTTTTTCAATTGGTTACAGTTTTAACAACAACAGATATATCTACTTCACTCCACGTTTTGCTTACACCATCTGCTGCTTTATGTTTTTCAAGGCAAACTTCGTTTAATGCAGTAATTGCCATTTGAGCTTGCCAATTATCTAGTTCAATGGTAGTATTTATTTTAATATCATTTCCATGAACCTCGTAAGTAACAGGTATATTTTTAGTTAGACCGTTCATGGTTATTGAAGCATTGCCCTTACCATTATTATCTAGATTAATTGTTCCTTCAATTTGACTCGTATTCTTCATAGTTCCAAATAAGAACGTTGTCAATTTATAATCGCGAATCGAATCTTTACTAAAAATACTATTTACAGGTATTTTAAATTCAATATCTTTTAATACTTCAATCGGATTTGCAGCAGTTGAGCTATTTAGAATTTCAACTTTATTAAAAACGCCTTTTACAGGAATTTTTTCTGTTGTTTTATATGCAGTCCAGTTTATAACCGTATTCTTTGCATCAATAATATATTTTGTAACGTTTTGTTCTTTTTCAACAACTTCTTTTTGTTCTTTTTTACAAGAAAAAGTACTAAACATAATAAATAATGTAATAAATAAAAAGGTATTTTTTTTCATAAGTAAGTTATTTGATTTTATTTTTTGAAAATTCTTCAACCAATTCAATATATTTTTGTTTGGCTTCGTCAATTGTAATATTATTTAGTTGAAAAAAAGCATTCAGTTTAAAAGCATTGCGTATCTCATTATTTCCAGAAGGGATATAAATGGCACTTTTACTTGTTGCATGTTTATAATAGGCATAAAATTTTAACATAACATCAGGTGGAAGTTTCTTTTTCATGCCTGATGCAATTTCGAATGCTTTTTCAAATTTTTTGTCTAAATCAGTCATTAAAACCTAGCAATAATTGTTTCTCCTCCTCTAGTTTTTTGGTCAAGATTTACTTCAACCTTCATATCCAAAGGTACAAAAATATCTATTCTTGAACCAAATTTAATAAAACCAGCGTCGGAACCTTGAATAACATTTTGATCAATTTTTGCATAATTAACTATTCTACGAGCAACAGCACCAGCAATTTGACGATATAATATTTTTCCGGCAGTTTTGTTCTCAACCACAATGGTTGTTCGTTCATTTTCTTCAGAAGATTTTGGGTGCCACGCAACTAAATATTTTCCTGGATGATATTTACTATACAGCACTTTTCCACTCAGTGGATATCTGGTTACATGAACATTTAATGGCGACATAAATATTGAAATCTGTCTTCTTTTATCTTTAAAATATTCATTTTCAACCACTTCTTCAACAACTACAACTTTACCATCAGCTGGAGCTATAATACAATTATCATCAATTGCTGTATTTCTTTTTGGGTTTCTAAAAAATTGAAGTATTAAAATAAATAGAACTAATACTGTTATCATTAAAAATTTTTGAATCCAAAAATTTGAAACATAATTATCAAGCAAAAAAATAGAAACAACTAAAATTAATGCGGTAAATAAAATTATTTTATAGCCTTCTTTATGAAACATTATGTTGTTAAGAATAAGTAAATATAAATAAATGGTATAGCAAAGATAATACTATCTAATCTATCTAAAAAGCCACCGTGACCAGGAATTAAACTACTACTATCTTTAATTTCAGCTTGACGTTTGAACATAGATTCAACCAAGTCACCTAAAACACCAAAAACACTTACAATTATTGCAATAGTAAACCATTGTATGGGTTGAATGCTTAAGCAATATTTTGAAACTATATAACCAAAAATAAAAGTAAAAATAAACCCGCCTAAAAAACCTTCAACTGTTTTATTTGGTGATACTCTTTCAATTAATTTATGTTTTCCAAAGTTTTTACCAATTAGAAAAGCAAATACATCATTAGCCCATATTAAAACAAATATGCCTAAGATGATATAAATGTCAAACTTGTTCTCAAAATTTAAAAATGGAATCTTTATTAATAATGAAAATGGTATAATTATATATATCAAGGATAGAAAAATTCGACCTAAATATTGTATTGCAATTTTTCTTGAAGAAACTAAAGCGGTTATAAAAGTAAAATATATTACTATTAAAAATACCGAAACACTTAATTTTTCAAATAAATCATCTTCAAATACGATAAGATTGTTGTTAGAAATTATTGCAATTGAATAAGCCGTAATCGCTAAAATATAAGGATATATACTTTTTAATTCGATGAGCTTTAAAAATTCATAAAGACTTATTATCAGAAAAATAAAGAAGAGGGTATAAAAATAAACCGGTCCTAAAAGTGATGAGGAAACAATTAATAATACATATAATAATCCGAAAATTACTCGTTTGGTAAAGTTATTCATGAAATTATAAGTCTTCTAATAAAAGCAAATATAAGGTTTTAGAATTAGTATTTCCGTAACTCATAAAATCATCATCTGATTTATTTGGAATGTAATCTTTAACCGAACTTATTATGGTTGGAGAATTTTTTTCAGACCTATTTCTAATTCCAGAAATTCCATCACGAGTATCTTTTGTGATCTGACTTGTTTTTGCAAATACGATTAAATTTTTGGGTAATTCTTTTAATTTTTTATCACGCAATTGTTTTGATGAAAACATAATACTACCATCATTAGAAATTAATGCTTCACTTTTTGTAAAAAATGGTAAATTAGAAATCATTTTTTCTGTTTTAGCACTTTTAATTTTCGATAAAAATTCTTGTAAACCCTTATCAAAACAAATAACATTATTCCATTGATTTTCTTGTAGTATTTGAATTAAATTGGTTTCAGCTTCATCTATATCAGAACAATATAGAAATTTACCACCTTTATGAATGAATTTTTTAACAAATCTTTCATCAATTGACATTCCATCAAAAGACTCATTTATGTCCTCTTCTTTATTCAGAGATGGTTTTATTTTACTATCAAAAAATTTTTTCAAGAAATTCATAAGCAATATTGCAATTATTCAAATTTACAAAAAAACTCTCTGTTTATTTTGATGATTCTTTAGAATTTTCATCATTAGAATCTTCTTTCTCACTAGTTTTCTCTTCTTTTGATTCTTCTTTAGGTTTTTCTTTCTTACTCAATTTCTTGATTTCTTCTACAGTTAATTCTTTTTTAAAAGGTCTTTTACCAAAAATAGTTTCCAAAT
>DAOVTF010000091.1 GCA_030633225.1 Flavobacteriaceae bacterium | reverse complement strand
CCAAACTGGGTATTTGATTGGTATTACAAAAAAGATTTTCCAATTTTGTATTATTGGTAATATCTAATCCTGTTAACAGATTTTTACTACAATTTAGAACTTTTAAATTAAGATTACTCATAACATCAATTCCTGAAAGTGAATTTTCATGAATGTACAAACCTTGCAAAATCGAATTTTGAGTAACATTTAAACTTGTTAATTGATTATTTTTCGCATCTAAAACTATTAAACTTGAATTGTCTTTCATATCCAAACTTGTCAATTGATTATCTTTACAGGTTAGAATCTGTAAAGCAGAAAAATCTTCAATACCTGTTAAGTCAGCTATACTTTTATTAGAAACATCTAAATTAGTAATGCTATTGATATTTGCTGTTGGTACGATACCATTGGTAGGTGCAGTATCATAACCCAGATCAATTAAAGCCTGTTCAAAATTTGCATCCGGTATGGTTGTATTTTGTGAATAGGTAAAAAAGTTAATCAATAATAATGCTAGTAAAAGTAATTTTGTTTTCATCTTGTTTTTTTTTGAAGGATTAGTTTATTCTAATCTAGTTTTACAAAGGTTTTTATATACCAATTAATATCTTTTGGAATTTGAGGAAATTGTTGAATTTAACTCCTTCTATTATTTACCGGATAAAGGCATGTTCATAAACTGATAATCGCTTTTATTAATAGTAAAAGCATTTTTATTTAAGGCAATACAATTCATTTTTGTTATTGTGTTATTTTCATTTTTATTAGTGTGTTCCATTTCCATTACTAAACCATTCTCTAATTTGGTTAACCATTTAGAGTTAAATCCTTTGGGAATGTTTTTAGTATCTGCACTAAAAAGTTGGGTAAAACTTACTGGTGCATCTTTAGTAATATAAACTATCATTACAGAATCTTCATTTTCCATTTTATATCCCTGACATTGGTACCCTAATATTTTTTTGATGCCAATTTCTTTAAAAGTGTATTCTTTTGATTCATTTTCGCTTTCCATATTCATATCATTTGATATAGAGGAAGGCATTGCCATTTTAGTGCCATTAGATTCCATAAAAATGGTATTGGTATTTCTTTCTAAATCCATTACCATAAACATATTTCCCATTGTTTTTGATTGTTTTATATCTGGTTTTGCACCAAAATATGTTGCTTTCGGTTTTAAAAAATAATCTATATTAAATAAGCCATTATTAGTTTGCATTTGCAGAGTGTACATCCATTCAAATTCATAACTATTGGGTAATGTTGATGGATCTACAATATTCACTGAAGATGTTGAATCACCAAATTTATTAGCAAAAAGAGATTCAATTCCTTTAGTTACACCTTTTTCGATGGCATCGCCTGCAGCATCTGCTGCTATTTGTTCGGCTCTGTTAATAGCTGCATTTTCAGCAGATCTTTGAACTTCTCTATTTAATCTCTTTAAAAATTGAGCATTTACTACACTTGTACTTATTATACAAAATAGAAGGATTAATACGTTTTTATTAGGTAATTTCATAATATTGATTTTTATTCCTTAAAAATATTTTATAATTTAGCTTGTGTAACATTTAGTACTTAAAAATTTTAAAAGTAAACATGTTTCCTTAATTTTTAAATAAATAATAAATTTATCATATGAAAAAACTATCGAATATCTTTATCTTATCTAGTCTCATAGCTATGTTAGTTTTTGCTTGTGGGAATGGTTCTCATAAAAACGAAATTCTTTTAAAATCAAAAATTCAAGCTGAAGAAAAGTCAGAAATAATAAAAAATAATAACTGTTTAGAAAAATATTATGGAAAGCCAGAGGAAATTCTAACCAAAGGTCTGGTTGGTAAATTTGTTGATTTTGGTGATGCAGTAGTTGATGTTGCAAAAGTATCAGAACAAATTATAAAAGATAAAGATTTTGCTCAGGTGAATTGTAAATGGAAAATAGGAAGACAAAGAAATATTGTAAGGTTAAAACAAATATCTAAAATAAAGCTCTATAAAAGTAAGGCTCCAATTGATCGATTTTATGCTAAGTATCATACTCGAACTCCTGAAGAACAAGCAGAATTAAAAAAACTCTATGACTCTTTAGTATTATATACTGACCCTGTTAGACAAAAAACAGACAAATCAAATGCTGAAATGCTTAGCGAATCTATCGGTTTTAATTTTGCATATTTAGAAATTATTGGAATTGGTGATGCTGCTGTTTGGGAGCATAAAGTAAACGATTTAAAAGTTTTAGTTGGCGATTATCAATTCACAGTAAATGTTGATTTGAATAAAGGAAATGACTACAACCTTGACAAAGCTAAATTAATTGCAAAGGCTATTATTGAAAAAGCATGCCTTTAGTTATTTTAAAATGAAACAACCTGCTATTAGCAGGTTGTTTCATTTTAAATACCCTACGATCCACACATCTCACAATCATCAGGATTGTTTTGAGAATTGATCAACATTTGTTTTAATTCTTCACCCGTTAAAGGTTTTTCTTCCTCTGCTCCAGCTGGTAAACTTTCTTTCTTTTTAGAAACAGTAAACTGAATTGCATTTACTGCTGATTTTGTTCTTAAATAATACATTCCTGTTTTTAAACCTGATTTCCAGGCGTAGAAATGCATAGAAGTTAATTTTCCAAAATCGGGATCTTGCATAAACAAGTTCATGGATTGAGACTGATCGATAAAATAGCCTCTTTGACGAGACATATCAATAATATCTTTCATGCTCATTTCCCAAACTGTTTTATACAACTCTTTTAAATCTTGAGGAATTATATCAATATGCTGAATTGATCCGTTTGCACGCATAATTTCTTCTTTCATCTCATTGTTCCACAAATTCAATTCTACTAGATCTTCTAATAAATGTTTGTTTACTACAATAAATTCTCCCGATAAAACTCTACGTGTATAAATGTTAGAGGTATATGGTTCAAAAGCCTCATTATTTCCTAATATTTGAGATGTAGAAGCTGTTGGCATTGGTGCAACTAATAAGGAGTTTCTCACTCCATTTTCTAGAATTTGTTTGCGCAACTTTTTCCAATCCCATCTTCCGCTAAGGTCATCTTCCGATACATTCCACATATTAAATTGAAACTCTCCTTTTGAAATTGGTGAGCCTTTAAAAGTTGAATAGGGTTCTTTTACTTTTGCCAATTCCATAGAAGCCGTAAGTGCAGCAAAATAAATGGTTTCAAAAATCTCTTGATTTAATTTTTTAGCTTCATCACTGGTAAAAGGCATACGCAACATAATAAATGCATCTGCTAAACCTTGAATACCTAAACCAATCGGACGATGACGGAAATTAGAATTTTCAGCTTCTTTTACAGGATAATAATTTTGATCAATTACAGTATCTAAATTTTTAGTAATCTTCTTAGTTACTTTAAAAAGTTTTTTATGGTCAAAAAACTTTTCACCTTGAGCACTTTCACTTATATACATAGGTATAGCAATAGATGCTAGGTTACATACAGCAACTTCATCTTTAGCTGTATATTCCATAATTTCAGTACATAAATTGGAAGATCTAATTGTCCCTAAATTTTTATGATTAGATTTTCGGTTAGCTGCATCTTTGTACAACATGTACGGATTACCAGTTTCAATTTGAGCTTCTAATATCTTCTCCCAAAGTTCACGAGCTTTAATTGTTTTTCTACCTTTTCCAACCTCTTCATATCCGGTATATAGTTTTTCAAATTCATCTCCATAAGTATCAAATAAATGTGGACATTCATTTGGGCACATTAAAGTCCAATCTCCATTTTCTTCAACACGTTTCATAAACAAGTCTGGTATCCACATGGCATAAAACAAATCTCTAGCACGCATTTCTTCTTTACCATGGTTCTTTTTCAAATCTAAAAATTGAAAAACATCAGCATGCCAAGGTTCAATATACATTGCAAATGAACCTTTTCTTTTACCTCCACCTTGATCTACATAACGAGCCGTATCATTGTAAACTCGTAACATTGGCACAATACCATTAGAAGTTCCATTAGTACCTCTTATATACGAACCTGTTGCTCTTATATTATGAATAGAAAGACCTATTCCCCCAGCAGATTGTGAAATTTTAGCAGTTTGCTTTAAAGTATCGTAAATTCCGTCAATACTATCATCCTGCATCTGTAACAAAAAACATGATGACATTTGAGGTTTTGGTGTTCCTGCATTAAAAAGAGTTGGGGTTGCATGGGTAAAAAAACGTTTACTCATTAATTCATAAGTTTCTATAGCAGCATCAATATCTTCTTTATGAATACCTATTGATACCCTCATTAACATATGTTGTGGGCGCTCAACAATTTGGCCATTAATTTTTAATAAATAAGAGCGTTCCAAAGTTTTAAATCCGAAAAAATCATATCCAAAATCACGATTATAAATAATGGTTGAATCCAATTTATCAGCATTTTTCATCATGATCTTATACACATCCTTAGCGATCATTGGAGCTTTTTTACCCGTTCTAGGATTAACATAATCATGTAGATCGGTCATGGTTTCACTAAATGATTTTTTAGTCTTTTTATGTAGATTGGATACCGAAATTCGAGCTGCAACCTTGGCATAATCAGGATGTGTTGTAGTTAAAGTGGCTGCAATTTCAGCTGCAAGATTATCTAACTCAGATGTTGAAACACCATCATAAACACCTTCAATTACCCTCATAGAAACTTTAATGGGATCAACTAAATCATTTAATCCGTAGCATAATTTTCTTACTCTAGCCGTAATTTTATCAAACATTACGGGTTCTCTTTTTCCATCTCTTTTTACTACAAACATATTATTGATTTACTATTTTTACTATTATTAATTGGTGTTTTGACTTAAATGATGCTTCTAAAGATTCGAATCAATCTGGTAATTTAGAAATCCGCATCAAATGAAATACTTCCTGTTCCACCTGATTTTACTCCTGCTTTTTGATATTCAGAAACTCTTTTTTCAAAGAAATTTGTTTTCCCTTCTAAAGAGATCATTTCCATAAAGTCAAATGGGTTTGTTGCATTATAAACTTTATCACAACCATATTCAAGTAGTAATCTATCTGTAACAAATTCCAGATATTGTGTCATTAATTTTGAATTCATACCAATTAAACTTACAGGTAATGATTCCGTTATAAATACTCTTTCAATATCAAGAGCGTTAACTAAAATTTCAGTAATTCTTTCTTTAGGGACTTTATTTATGATATGATTTTGATGCAAATAAACAGCAAAATCTGCGTGCAACCCTTCATCACGGTTGATCAATTCATTTGAAAAAGTAAGGCCAGGTAAAAGTCCGCGTTTTTTCATCCAAAAAATTGAACAAAAACTACCCGAAAAGAAAATTCCTTCTACTGCCGAAAATGCAATAAGCCTTTCAGCAAAACTATCACTTTCAATCCACTTTAATGCCCAGTCGGCTTTTTCTTTAATTGCTGGGAATATTTCAATAGCTCTGAATAATTCATCCTTTTCTTTTTTATTTTTGATATAAGTATCAATTAATAAGGAATATACCTCTGAGTGAATATTTTCCATCATCAATTGAAAACCATAAAAGAATTTAGCTTCTGTATATTGGACTTCACTTACAAAATTCTCGGCTAAATTTTCATTTACAATACCATCTGATGCAGCAAAAAATGCCAAAATATGTTTGAGAAAGTATCGTTCATCATCATTCAATTTGTTATTCCAATCAATTACGTCTTGATCTAGATCTATTTCTTCTGCTGTCCAAAAACTTGCTTCTTGCTTTTTATACCAATCCCATAAGTCATTATGCTGAATTGGAAATATAACAAAACGATCTTTGTTTGGTCGTAAAATAGGCTCAATATTTGACATAATTTGAGAATTGGGGTTGGTTATAATTTAAAAATGCTTGGGGAATCTGCGTTACAAATATTCAATATTTTGATTGAATAAAAAATCTTATTTATTCACATTGAGTAAAAAGTTTTTAACAAGTAGGGTGAGATGTTTATAAATAAATATGGAACAATCACAGTTTCAGAATGATAAAGAGATTATTTTGAATGCATAAATTGTTAAACAAAAAAAGAGCCAAAACTAATTGGCTCTTTTGATTGTTTTCCAATTGAAGTAGGAAACAATACATCCAAAATACTCTTTCTTTTATTTCAACATTTATTGGGGAAAATACTTTTTTACTTTTTCTTTCACCTATTAATGATTAATAATAAAAAAGGTTAACATAATAAATAAATTATTTTTGATTTAATTTTAAAAACAAAGATTATTGTTTGAGAAAATCAATTGTTTTTCTAACAACTTTTTCTAGATCTAAAGGTAAATTTTCACTTTCCCAAGGTTGTTTACTTCCAAAAGAATGATCTGATTTTTCAACTATGTGAAGATTATTTTTAGGGTTCCAAGAAAAAAGATCATTTGCTTCATTTACCAAAACCGATTCGTCATTTGATCCATGTACAACCAAATAAGGAATATTCAATTTATTAACAGCGCTTTTAATATGAAGTCTGGTTTCATTTTCTTTAAAGTTAAGATAGAATTGATAATAGTGTGGCATTTGCTGATTTGTTCTTGCATTAGTTATATAGGCAACATTATTTTTTTTCCAAATATTTAATTGGTCACCTTCTGGAAATCTTGAACCAAAATCAGAAACTCCTGCCCAGGTACTCACTTTAGTAATTCTATTATCCTCACTAGCTTTTACAAGAACAATTCCACCACCTCGAGAATGGCCAATTAATGTAATTTGCTTTGAATTAATTTCATTCTCAATGGAATCATTTTGTAAAACCCAATTTATTACTGAATCTAAATCATCTAATTCTTTAGTAAAATTATTATTTCCAAATGCTTCTAGGTCAGGAAAATCTATTGGTTGTTCTTTAGTGCCTCCATTATGAGAAAAACTTATCTTAACAAAGAAAATATCTTGTTTTGCAAACTCCTTAGCAACTAAATTCCATGCACCCCAATCTTTATATCCTTTATATCCGTGGCAAAATATTACAATTTGCTTAGGTTTATTGTTTTCCACATAGAATAAATCTGTTAATATTGGTTTTTTATACTTACTATTTATTGTTATATTCTTTATGATTTTCATTGGAATCGTTTTTTTAGAATTGATTGAACTAATATTAATATCTAACAATTTCTTTTTCTATAAATGGTATATCTTTATTATATATTTCTAAAAATAGGTTATTAAATTGTTCTAAAAAATCCTGAATTGTATTTTGAGTGATAAAGTCATTATTTACTTTCATAAAACCTGATTTTAGATTTTTAAAAGATATAATTCCGCTTTCCAATTTTTGCTTTTCAAAATCAAAATTCACATCCTTGTCATGTGAAAACATATAAGCATAAGTTAATACTTGAAAACTTTT
>DAOVTF010000012.1 GCA_030633225.1 Flavobacteriaceae bacterium | reverse complement strand
TTTATAAATTTTGGATCAGTCATGAACTAAATTAATTAAAAGATTAAATATTAATCATTTGAGCTGTCTCTAGAATACCTCGACTCATTTCATTCCTCTCAGCATTTCTCTTTTTCCAGGTGGACCTGGGAGTCTTTCAACATTAAATCCAACATTTTGCATCACTCTTCTTACACTTCCTTTTGCTGAGTAAGTTACTAAAATTCCTTTATCTTTCAATGAATCATACATTATTTTAAAAATCTCTTGTGTCCATAATTCAGGCTGAACTCTAGCTCCAAATGCATCAAAATAAATCAAATTAAATATATCCAAATCATTAATATCCTTAAAAAATTGATTGCGTTTTAATAAAATAAAGTTATTATCTATGTTGTTTTTTTCTTCCCATTCCAGTGAGTGAATTTTGTCAAACTCTTTAGAGAATTCTTCTGCTTTTAATTGCTGAATATAGTTTAATTGTAAAATTTCTTCGTCTTGCAGTGGAAAAGCCTCAATACCGGTATAGTCAACTATTAAGTTTCGATATTTACTTTCTAAAAAAGTAATGAAACAATTCAAGCCAGTTCCAAAACCAATTTCCATAATATTTACCTTGGACTTTTCTTCAAATAAGTCTAAACCATTTTTTATAAATACATGATATGCCTCTTGAATAGCACCGTGTTTTGAATGGTACGTTTCATCCCAATCTGGCAAATAAATACTTGAAGAACCATCATCAGTTAAAATAATTTTTTTCTTCAAATTTATTTTATTAATAATTTTTTAATTTTTGGTATTGGGCCTGTACATCTTGTTTCATGACATTTTATACAGGTGTTAATTGATTTATTATAATTATAAATAATTGAATCTGAATTGATAGATAAGGTTTCTTTTTGCAAATCAATAAACGATGTAGCTAAAATATCAAACTCATCATCTCTCTCTGAAGGATCAGTCAACACTGCTGTATGAATTTTTTTAAATTCATCTGGAAAATCTAATAACGAATCTTTATTTATTATCTGATTCTTTACGACCTTATTTACTTCATACATTTGGCGCATTAAAATGGTCATTTCAGATGCTTCATACATTTGTAAATCTGCATTCGCAACTTTAGGTTTTTCATCTGTATTTTTACAAGATAACAAACCCAAAAAAATAAAAAATATCCAAAGTGATTTTTGCATTATTCTGACATTAAAACACCATCAGCTTCAAAAGCATAAGTAAATTCAGCCTCTGTGATCTTAGCAATTTCTTCTTCTGATTTGCCAGCATCCTTTGCATAATGTTGTAATTCTTCTACTGAAATTTCTGAAACAAAAGCTCTTCCTTCTACAATTACATCTTTATTATCTGAGTTTAAAGGCATAAAAAAACCATAATCGGTGAATCTTACCATAGATTCATTTTCGTTACCCAAATCTAACTTCATCCAACAACCTTTTGTTTTACATACTTCATTTATACTTGAAGCAAATTTTACATCAATAGTGTCTCCTTTCTTTAGCTTGTCAAATTTTTTAAACATTTCTTCTTTTGAAATTGGACTCTCACTTGTTATCTTTTTTCCAAATGAAACATACTGTAAGTCAGCAATTTCTTTTTGCTCTTCTTTATTAATTTCTTTACAAGCTACAACTGAAACCAGTAAAACGATGGCAATAATTAATTTTTTCATAAATATTTACTTTATTTGTTTCAAAATTAACACTTTAAAACTTAAAAAACAATAACAAATAAGGTAAAGTTTGCATTAATTTGTAATATTTTTTTGCGGATTTATCAATAATTAACACGAAAAATTGAGGATTATTGAGTATTTTTGTATTAAATATCCTTCCTATGAATGTAGATGCAAGTTCAATAATTAAGATTGAAAAAACTAAACAATCAAAAATAAATGAAGTAGATTTTAGCAACCTTCCTTTCGGTCAAATTACAACAGATCACATGTTTGTATGTGATTTTAAAAATGGTCAATGGGAACAGCCTCAAATTATTCCTTATCAAAATTTAAGCTTAGATCCTTCTGCAAAAATATTTCATTATGGGCAATCGGTTTTCGAAGGAATGAAAGCCTATAAAGATACCAATGGTAAAATCTTTTTATTTCGTCCTTTAGACAACCAAAAGCGAATTAATATTTCAGCAAAAAGATTGGCAATTCCTGAGTTACCTGAAGAGTATTTTATGGAAGGGTTAAAAGAGCTTTTAAAATTAGATAGCAATTGGATTCCAACCAGTGATGGAAGCTCTTTATATATTCGTCCTTTTGTTTTTGCATCAGGAAGCGGATTACATGCTTCACCATCTAAAGAATATAAATTTATAATTGCATGTTCACCTTCGGGGTCATATTTTGGAGGAAAATTGAAAGTTTTAATCGAACAAAAATACTCTAGATCTGCTAATGGTGGTGTTGGTTATGCTAAAGCAGGAGGAAATTATGGAGGTCAGTTTTACCCAACCAAATTAGCCAATGAAAAAGGTTACCAGCAAGTTATTTGGACTGACGACACCTCGCATCAATTTATAGAAGAAGCTGGTGCAATGAATATTTTTATACGAATTGGTGACACTTTGATAACGGCTCCAACAAGTGATAGAATTCTAGATGGTATTACTAGAAAAAGTCTTATTAAAATAGCCGAAAATGATGGTATTACAGTTGAAGTTAGAAAAATAACTGTTAATGAATTGGTAGAATCTGCAAAAAACGGATCCCTTAAAGAAATGTTTGGCGCTGGTACAGCAGCTGTTATTTCGCCAATAGCAGGATTTGGATTTAACGATATTGATTTCGAACTTCCTATATTAGAAAATAGTTATGCATTACAATTAAAAAAGCGTATTACAGATATTCAATACAACCGAGCCGAAGATAAATTTGGATGGAGAATTGAAGTAAAATAAATTTTAATTACTAATATTTGGCATCATCAGGATATTGAGCCATAAATTCTTCAGCTTTTCCTACCATATTTTTGCTACCAATAAAAAGAGGTACACGTTGATGTAATTCCGATGGCTTAATTTCTAATATTCTTTTATAGCCATCACTTGCCCAACCACCTGCTTGTTCAGCTAAAAATGCCATTGGATTACATTCGTATAATAGTCGTAATTTACCTTGCGGTGCCTTTGAACTTGTGGGATAAATATAAATACCTCCTTTGATCAAATTTCGATGAAAATCAGAAACTAAGGAACCAATATATCTGGCAGAATAAGGCCTACCTTCCTCTTCTTCCTGACAATATTTTAAATAATCTTTAACTCCTTGAGGGAAATGACTATAATAACCTTCATTAATTGAATAAATCTTTCCGTCTTTTGGACTTTTCATATTTGGATGCGATAAATAAAATGTTCCAATTGCCGGGTTTAAAGTAAAACCATGTACTCCATGACCGGTAGTGTAAACTAGCATAGTTGAAGTTCCATAAACTACATATCCTGCTGCTACTTGCATATTCCCAGGTTGTAGAAAATCTTCTTTTACAACTGGTGTTCCGATAGGTGATATTCTACGATAGATTGAAAATATAGTACCCACAGAAACATTCACATCAATATTTGAAGACCCGTCTAAGGGATCCATTAATACAACATATTTATTATCGTGTGTTTGATTTTTTCCACCAATAATTACAAAATCATCTTCTTCCTCACTTGCAACACCACAAACCATTTGCCTGTTTACCAAAGTTTGCATAAAAACATCATTAGCATAAACATCTAATTTTTGTTGATCTTCGCCTTGAATATTTTCATTACCAGCATCTCCTAAAATATCAACCAACCCAGCTTTGTTTACTTCATGGTTTACAACTTTTGATGCTAATTTGATAGAGCTAAGAAGATTTGAAAGCTCACCTGAGGAGTATTGAAAGTCTTTTTGATTTTCAATAATATACTCACCTAGAGTAATATGATTTTTCATTTTATTTGTATTTGAGAATAGTTTGAGTAAATACTGTACAAATATGGTTATTTTTGTACACTAAATAACGTAATTATGCCAATAAAATTGCGACAAGCAATTAAATCCGATATGAAGTCGGTTTTAGCTTTAATTAAGGAATTAGCTGCATTTGAAAATGAACCAGATGCGGTTGAAATAACAGTTGATACTTTGATCAAAGATGGGTTTGGAAAATATTCTTCATTCAAAGTCTTTGTTGCTGAATTAGAAAACCAAATAGTTGGCATGGCTTTGTTTTATCCCAGATACTCTACCTGGAAAGGGAAATCATTACATTTAGAAGATCTAATTGTACAGAAAAAGTATAGAGGAAGAGGCATTGGAAATGAACTATATACTATGGTTTTAAAATATGCTCATGATAATAATTTTAATAGAGTTGCCTGGGAGGTGTTAGATTGGAATAAAGTTGCTATTGATTTTTACAAAAGCACAGGTGCGAAGGTTTTTGATGAATGGCGAATAGCACAAATAGATAAGATATCTACGAAGAGTTATATTGAGAAAATGGATTAGTTTATATTAGAAAAAATATGAGAATAACCTTAAAACAATTAAGCAGAGAAACAGCACAAATATTAGTTAAAAGTTGAGCTCAAGCTGAAAAAACTATCCAGTAATGAAAAAAAGTTTAAATGATTTGACTAAAGATGATTGGAATGTACTTTATCCAATTGAATTGGTAGTTCATAATCCTGAATGGAAAAATATTTACGAAAAAGAAAAAGAACGAATAGTTGAAAAGTCGGGAATGAAATAATTTTACGAATAGAACACTTTGGAAGCTCATCAATTCCAAGTATCAAATCAAAACCATATATCGATTTGATGATAGAAATCCCAAAAAAAATACTATTCGACCAAAATCTAATTACAAAGTTTACCGAATTGGGTTATTCACATTTTGAAGTACCTGCAAGAGAAAATATTCAGGCTTACTCCTCTTTCGGAAAAGGATACAATCTTGATGGAATAAAAGAACAGATTTTTCATATTCATATGTGTCCAAAAGATAATGTAATGTGGAAACAAATTGACTTTAGGGATTATTTAAATAAATATCAAGAAAGAGCAAAGGATTATGAATATTTAAAGTTGGAATTGGCTTCTAAATATAAAAATGACAGAGGAGCTTATGTGTTAGGGAAAACAGAATTCATCAATGAAACTTTGAAATTAATAGATAAAAAGCAAACATACAAAAAAGACGTGTAAACGTAAAAATGGCTGAAATTTATTGCATCAGGGGAAAATACTCATGTATTTTCATGTTACTGATAATTATACAAAACCGTTAAAACCAAGATTTTTGATTAACCTGATACATTTCATAAAACTCTTCATCAGTTTTTGTCAGATAAATTATCCCTTCAATTAATCCTATTAAACCCATAACTCCAGCCCCAATTCCACAAGTCAAAAAAGAAACCAATACCATAATTATTCCTTCTTTTTGGTAGCCCAAAATAAATTTATGAATACCTAAAGGACCTAAAACAATTGCAAAAATACCAGCAATTAATTTTTTATTCTCTTGGGGTGCAGGTAAAGATTTTCCATTTTCATCAACTAATTTCATACTTATAAATTAAAACCAAGGTTTCTTATTTACTTGATAGGTTTTATAAAATTCTTCATCTGATTTTGTTAAATAAATAACACCTTCAATAAAACCAATCAAACCAACCGCAAAACCTAATACCCCTAAACTAAGAATTCCTAAAACAAAAGTTGCAACTAGCATAATTATTCCCTCTTTGGTATACCCTAAAATAAATTTATGAACACCTATAGAACCAAAGAGAATTGCCAGAATACCTGCTAATATTTTTTTATTCCCTTTATTTGATGTTAGATCTTCATAAGCATCTTTTGCTCCTTTTGTAAATTCATTGGCTGTAGATTTTGCTTCATCCTGGAAACTTTGCGTACTTTCATCAAGGTCTTTAGCATATTCTTTAGCCTTTTCTTTCACTTTATTTGCTCCATCTTTAATATCTTCTTTTATTTCATCTGCATCAATACCTAAATCGTCTACTATATCTTTTGCGCCATCCTTTATCTTTTTTGCAGCCTTTTTCGCCTCATCAGAAAATTTATCCGCTGTTTTATTCGTATCATCCATAATTTTATTTACATCTTTTTTAATTTTTTTTGATGCTTTTTTTGTACTTTTTGAAGCTTTTTTAATTTCTTTTTTCACTTCATCAGCAACCTTCTTAACATCTTCTACAGCATCCTTTTCTAATTTAGTGATTTTTTTAGAATTTGTTAATTCTTCTTTTACTTCATTCGCAATTTTCTTTGCTTTGTCTATTGCTTCTTGTTCTACTTTGGTTATTTTTTTTGCCATGATAAGGGGTAGGTTTAAATTAATTATAGATACAAATCTATTAAATATTATTTAAATTATACCTAGTTTGATATTTTCTGTATTTTTGATATACTTTTTATTAAAAATTATATATGATTTCAATAAATAAAATTGCCGTATTAGGAGGTGGTAGTTGGGCAACTGCGATTGTTAAAATGCTTTCAGAAAACTTAGATGAAGTTGGCTGGTATATGAGAAGTACTTATATTTTGGAGCATATTAAAAGAAATAAGCACAACCCAAGTTATCTAAGTTCAGCCGATTTACATCCAGAAAAATTATTCTTAACAAATGATATTAATGAGGTAATAAAATATGCTGACTGTTTGATTTTTGCAATCCCTTCAGCTTTTTTAAAATCTGAGTTGGATAAGATTACTGTACCTCTTGATACTAAAATTATTTTTTCGGCTATAAAGGGAATTGTTCCAGAATCAGGATTAATTGTGGGAGAACACTTTCATGAAGAATTAGATGTTCCATTCAATAATATCGGTGTAATAACCGGCCCTTGTCATGCTGAAGAAGTTGCCATGGAAAGATTGTCTTATTTAACCATTGCTTCAAAAGATAAAGAAAAAGCCATTTGTTTAGCCAAACTTATTTCGAGCAGATATATAAGAACTAAAATATCTGACGATATTATCGGTACAGAATATGCTGCCATGCTTAAAAATATTTATGCCATCGCAGCAGGAATTGCTCACGGTTTAGGTTATGGTGATAATTTTCAAGCCGTTCTAATGTCGAACTCCATTCGGGAGATGGAACGTTTTATTAAAAAAATCCATGAAATGAATCGGAACATTAACAATTCGGCTTATTTAGGAGATCTTTTGGTTACGGGTTATTCAGTTTTTAGCAGGAATAGGATGTTTGGCAATATGATAGGAAAGGGTTACACAGTAAAATCAGCTATGTTTGAAATGAATATGGTTGCTGAAGGATATTACGCTACTAAAAGCGCTTTTAAAATAAATCAAAAAAATAAAGCTATAACTCCAATAATTGATACCGTTTATGATATTCTTTATGCTGAAAAAGATGCGAAAATTTCATTTGAAAAATTAACAAATTTGTTAGACTAACCAATCATTTCCAGGTGCTTAAATCATGAGCTGGAATTATTTTTAATTCAGGGTTCTTTTGTAAAAGCGCATGTAATTTAGCTATAATTTTATCCGTTTCGTTTTTATTATTATCTACAATATTAGATGAAAACCAGAATTTTCTTTTTAATTTTTTAACACTTTCAAGATTCCATACTGCATCTCCAACAAAAAATCTTCTAACTCCATCTGCGGCATTTACAAACATTCCAATACTTCCCGGGGTATGACCTGATAAACTCACAAATACAACAGTTCCATCACCATAAAGATCTAGGCTTTTATCAAATCCTGCATAATTTTCATTGTTGAATGTAAATTCTTTCCACTTAATTTCTTTTGAATTAACCTGAGAAGGGAAAATTGAAGGCGGTTTTCCTGTTTTAATAAAGTTCATTTCTTTTGCCGGGACAATAATATCTAAATCAGGAAAATCAACTATTCCACTGGCGTGATCCCAATGCGCATGACTTAAATAGATTCGGTTTGGTTGAGGAAAAATTTGATTTTTATTTATTTGCTCTACAATCGATTCTCCTTTTTCATAACCCATTAATGGTTTCAACCAAAATGGCATATCTTCATCAAACTGCTTGTCAATTTTATTTCCTAATCCAGTATCAAATAAAAACACATCATCTAAATGTTGAATCAAAATACCTCCGTGAACTATTTCAAAACTATTAAATAGAGATCCTTGAGCAACGGTTAAAGCATCTAGTGTTTTTACATGAGCAGTTTTAATAAAATAAACGGAAACATCTTTTGAATCTGATGATAACGGTGGTAGTTTTTCACCAATTACTTCTGAAGGAGTGACATTCCCTGGAATTTTAAAAAATATCAATACAATTACAAAAAGAATTACTAAGGTTTTTATTGGTTTTTTCATGATAATTTATTCATTCCAATTCATGGTTCTCTCTACCGCTTTTTTCCATGTTTTATAGAGTTTTTTTCTTTTTTGATCTTCCATTTTAGAAACAAACTTTTTATCAATTTTTCGATTTTTTAAAATCTCTTCTTGACTCCATAATCCAATTCCAATTCCGGCTAAGTATGCTGCACCCAAAGCAGTTGATTCAATAATTTCTGCACGCTCAACATTCGTATTAAGAATATCGGCTTGAAACTGCATTAAATAATTATTGGCGGAAGCACCCCCGTCAACTTTTAAAGAGTTTAACTCAACTTTAGAATCTTCTTGCATTGCATTAATCAAATCTTTGCATTGATAAGCTAACGATTCTAAGGTTGCTTTTATTAAATGACTTTTACCTGTATCTCTAGTAAGTCCGAAAATTGCACCTCGAGCATCCATATCCCAATAAGGAGCTCCTAATCCCGAAAAAGCAGGAACTACATAAACTGTATTATCTCCTTTGACTTCATTCGCATAAAACTCTGTTTCTTGTGCATTTTCAATTATTTTTAAACCATCACGCAACCATTGTATAGCAGCTCCAGCAATAAAAACACTTCCTTCTAAAGCATAATAAACTTTATCATCAAGACCCCATGCAATGGTTGTTAATAATCCATTTTTAGAATATTGTATTTTCTCACCAGTGTTCATCAATAAAAAGCAACCGGTACCGTATGTGTTTTTAACATCTCCTTTTTCAAAACATGCTTGCCCAAAAAGTGCAGCTTGTTGATCTCCGGCAATTCCTGTTATTGGAATAGCATCTCCATCAAAATTAAAATCACCGAAATGATAACTTGAAGCTTTTACTTCGGGTAACATACTTTTTGGAATTTCTAATGCTTTTAATAATTTATCATCCCATTCTAAAGTTTTGATATTATACAACATAGTTCTTGAAGCATTTGAATAATCTGTGGCATGAACTTTACCATCAGTCAAATTCCATAGTAACCAGGTGTCTATTGTACCAAATAATAACTCGCCATTCTCTGCTTGTTTTTTTGCATTATCAACATTATCTAGAATCCATTTAATTTTGGTTGCCGAAAAATAGGAATCAATAACCAAACCTGTATTTTCTTTTACATATTTATCTAAACCTTTTTCTTTTAATTCCTTACAAATACTTGTAGTACGAACATCTTGCCATATAATTGCATTATAAATTGGTCTTCCTGTTTTCTTATTCCAAACTATAGTTGTTTCTCTTTGATTCGTAATTCCTATTGCAACTACGTCAGACGGATCAATATTTTTATCTTTAATTACATCCTTAAAGGTTTGTAATTGATTTTTATAAATATCTAATGCGTTTTGCTCAACCCAACCATTTTTAGGGTAAATTTGCTTTGTTTCTTTTTGTGAAATACCATCTATTTTACCCTTTTCATTAAATAATACTGTACGTGAACTTGTTGTTCCTTGATCTAATGCGATAACATATTTTTTTGACATAACTATTCTGTTTTTTCAGTTTTATTTCCTTTTACTGCTGCAAAAATTAACACAATTGCAGCTATAAAAAGCACCAACCAATATTTAATTTGCAAATCATTTTCATATAACATTTTATAGGCAGCCCCTCCTAATAAAGCTCCTAAGATTGGGCCAAAAATTGGAATAGGAGCGTATTTCCAATCAGAGTTTCCTTTACCTTTAATAGGAAGAAAAAAGTGAGCTAATCTTGGTCCAAAATCTCTAGCCGGATTGATAGCAAATCCCGTTGTTCCACCTAGTGAAAATCCAATAGCCATAATTAATGCACCAACTACCAAAGGGTTCAATCCTTCTGTAAATTCATTTATACCAATAAAAAGCAAACCAAAAATCAATATTGCCGTAGCTATCATCTCACTAACAAAATTGTGAATATAAGATCTAATTGCAGGAACAGTACTAAAAACAGCTAGTTTTGAGGTTTGGTCTTCTGTTTTTGACCAATGAGGAATATAAAAAATCCATACCACAACGGCTCCGCTAAATGCACCTAAAATTTGAGCTACGATATATCCTAAAACCTTATTCCAAGGAAATTCCTCGGTAAAAGCCATACCTAAAGTAACTGCCGGATTGATATGAGCACCACTAATATTACCTACAGCATAAATAGCAAAAGTCACACCCATACCCCATGCTATAACTATGGTAAGCCATCCGGCATTTTCTGATTTTGATTGTTTTAAAACGGCTCCGGCAACAACGCCACCACCAAATATAATAAGTAGAAAAGTCCCTACAAATTCCGCTAAATAAATTGACATCTTAAGGTATGATTACTGATACCGTAAAGCTACATATTATTTTTGTAAATTTCGGTATCAGGATAAAATGCTAGCCATGCAAAGGCAAAATGATTGCTATGCGGTTCAATTTTTAGCTGTTTCCCTTTTAGTTCACCTTCATAACAATACCCGGTGATATCCCAACTTGATTTGGTTTTTTTATCTTTAAAAACTCCCTTTGTTCTTTTGAATACTATTTTCTCTCCGTCCAACATTCGATTGTAAACAGCAATAGTTCCAATATCTTTTGACTCACTAATATTTTCCTGATCTAGAACAGAAACCGTTCCTGATTGATGAAACAAAACAACTTTTTTCTTTTGAAAAGTATCGTTAATTACACCAAATTCTTTAATGTCTGATAATGTATAAACTTTGTATTGACCATTATTTTCAATGTCAACTATACGCTCCATCGGTGGCAAACGCTTGTCAATTTTATCTGAATCAAAAAAACGTTCATAAGGTTTTGAATTTATATTATCATAATTTTTATAAGGGTTCTGTCCATAATGTTTTTCATTTTCTGCATATCCGGTATGTTTTGATAATAATTCTCCTTGTGGATATCGATTAAAAAATTCCTCGATAGAGATAATTAAAGAAGGTAGAATATCCAACTCCTTTTTATCTAGTTCACCAACAATGGCAACGCCCATTAATTGCTGCCATAAAGTTTCGGTATTTCTATCTAGCATCACCATATCGCTATTTCTTAACATACCCGATGGCTCAAACTCCATGACATTTTCTTTACCATTATACTCTAACTTTCTATGATAAACAATCCCTGAATTACAAAGCGGACAATACGTAACTAAAATTGGAATATTGCTTAGCGTATCATTCGAAATTTCATGCATCGTCAAAATGTTTAATGAATAAGCTTTTGCTTTACCATCAATTTCAATTGCAATAACAGGTTCTTTTGCAAAAAACATACTTAAACCAGCTTCTTTTCCAACAAATTTTGGAAAATCTAATGTAGGAAATGACCCTTTTGGTAAAACAATTTGTATTTCTGAAAGATCCACCGAATGTTTGGTAATATCTGTTTTCCAATCAAATGGAATATCTTTTGGATTTTGCATTTGTGCAGAAACTAAGGTTATAAATAATAAAAAAAATAGGTTCGAGGTTGTATTGATTTTCATTGTAGTAGATTTAATTTACGTGTTTTGTCGTAAGAATTAATTCAATCTTTCAATCTTAACTTTTGTTCCACTGAAATCCGCATTACCGGTTAATTCATCCAGTTTATTTGCATCTGTCAAATCATTAATACTAACCCCTGCATTTTTTTGAGCAATTTCCATTTGAATATTACTATAATAATGACCCCAACCATGAGGAATACTAACAACGCCCTCCATCATTTCGTTACTAATCTCAACAGGAATATGTATAGACCCAACATTAGAAGTTACTTTAACTTTTTGCTGACTTTTAAGGTTTATTTTTTTTGCATCAATACTATTTATCAAAAGTGTGCAACGTTCTTTACCTTTAATCAATCGGTTTGAATTATGCATCCACGAGTTATTTGATCTTAAATGTCTTCTTCCGATAAGAGTTAAAGGAAAATCAAATTCGGCTTCATTTCTCCATAAAGAAAATTGTTTTTTCAATCGTTTCATGTCCTCCAAATATATAGTTGGAGCCAATTCAATTTTTTTATCTTCTGTAAATAAACGATCTGGCAAACAAGGCTGTAATTCACCAAAATCAATTCCATGAGAACTATCTGTTAAAGTTTTTATAGAAATATCTTTATATGGTCCGTTTTGTAACATAAAATCCAACATCATTTCAGGAGTTGCCGGATTATCTTGCCCGGATATTCTTTTGGTTAATTCCTTTAAAATTTCCCAATCATGCTTTTGTTCTTCATTTTTTTTAAATAAAGGAGTAGAATATTTTGCGGTATTTCTAATACCTAATTGATGAAAAACCAAATCGTAATGTGATGTTTCTAAACCCGTTGTTGATGGTAAAATAATATCAGCATATTGTGTGGTTTCATTAATGTAAATATCAAAAGCTACCATAAACTCTAATTGTTCAAATGCCTTTGCTAATTGTTTACCGTTTGGAGTTGAAAGTACCGGATTACCGGCAATAGTTACCATGGCTTTAATTTGACCTTCACCATCAGTTAATATTTCATCGGCCAAAGTAGCAACAGGATATTCGCCTGAATACTCAGGTAAATTATTTACGCGACTCCTGCGGCGATCAAAACTTCCTGTTTTACCTGTCATTTTCGACATACCAACTAGATCAACTGCCGGAAGAGTAAACATTGCCCCGCCTTTTTTATCAAAATTATCGGTAATAATATTGAGAACATTAATTAGCCATTGACAAATTCCACCAAATTCTTGAGTTGAAACCCCTAAGCGGCCATAAAAAACGGCTGTTTTTGCCTTTGCAAAATTTCTAGCCAAATTTTCAATTTCATTTTTTGAAATTCCAACAATGGTTGCAACCTTTTCAGGGGAATAATCTTTAGCAAGTTTTTTAATTTTATCCCAACCTTTTATATGCGGTTCTAAATGATTTTTTTTATCTAAATTTTCATTAAAAATTACATAAATCAATGCCAATAAAAGTAGAGCGTCTTTACCTGGTTTTATATAATAATGTTGATTGGCTAATTTTGATGTTTCTGTAAATCTTGGATCAATTACAACAAAATGACCTCCTCTTTTTTGAATTGCTTTTAATCTATTTGAAAAATCTGGAGCTGTCATCATACTCCCATTCGACACAGCCGGATTCCCTCCCATTATAATCATAAAATCTGTATGGTCAATATCAGGAATTGGAATTAGCATATTATGTCCAAACATTTTTAAAGAACTAATATGATGTGGTAATTGATCAACAGAAGTAGCTGAATATTTTTGTTGCGTTTTTAAACTTTGAATAAAAGGAGTGCCAAATAACATCATCCCTAAATTGTGCACATTAGGATTCCCTCTATAAGCTCCAACCGCATTATTTCCATATTTTTCCTGAATGGTTTT
>DAOVTF010000109.1 GCA_030633225.1 Flavobacteriaceae bacterium | reverse complement strand
CAATTGAAAATACTAAGGAAGATATCATTGACGAAGAAATTCATGAATTGTCCTTTGAATCTTTAAAAGACGAAGTTTCGAATGAGATTGAAAAAAATGAAAATGATGAACAAAATGAAGATTTAGAAGATTTGTTTGTACCTACCTTTGATTCTATTAAAGAAGATATGAGTCAAAAAGAAGAATTTAAAGATACTATTTCGTTGGAGGAAACTGAAAAAATGTTTGAAACTAAAAAAGATGATGCGAAACAATTATCACTTAATGATAAATTATTAAGTAGTAATATTCAAATAGGGTTAAATGATAGAATAGCTTTTGTAAATCAACTTTTTAATTATAGTCAATCAGATTTTAACACTGTATTAAGCGGATTAAATTCCTATACAAATAAAAATGATGCTTTAAAATATATTGAATATACCGTTAAGCCCAAATATAATTGGAAGGGAAAAGAGGAATTAGAGGAAAGGTTAATTTTTATAATTGAACGAAAATTTTTATAATATGAACGCACTAGAATACAACCGAATATTTGATAATGTAATTGAAAAATATCATTTAATTGATAAAGTTGATCAATCTTTTGATAACCCATATCCAAAAGATATTTTAGAACATTTATTATATAGAAAATCTTGGATAGATACAGTGCAATGGCATTATGAAGATATAATTAGAATGCCCGATATTAACCCGGTAGAAGCTTTGGTATTAAAAAGAAAAATTGATGCATCCAACCAAGATAGAACAGATATGGTTGAATATGTTGATTCTTATTTTTTAAATAAATATAAAGACGTAAATGTTTCATCAAATGCTTTAATTAATTCTGAAAGTCCTGCCTGGGCAATTGATAGATTATCTATTTTGGCTTTAAAAATTTATCACATGCGTGGAGAAGCTGAAAGAGAATCTGCAAGCGAAAAACATCGAGAATCTTGTAATACAAAACTTCAAATATTATTAGAACAACGAGAAGATCTTTCAACAGCTATTGATGACTTAATTACTGATATTTCAAAGGGTGAAAAATATATGAAAGTATATAAGCAAATGAAAATGTATAATGATGATGATCTAAACCCGATGCTTTATAAAAAAGAGTAGTTTAGTTTAGCGCTTAGGTTTCTTTTTCTTTTTATGCTCTTTTTTATAAATCAATTCATCCGCTTTTTTTGATGTTTTATTCCCGGCTGGAGACAAAGTATTTACAATACCACTTTGAAGAATCTTCCATAAATAATTACCAATTCCTTTTTCAGGCTCATATTTATGTGATAAAATAGCAATCCTTGCTTTTTTCTTTTTTGTTGGATTAGAATTATGTAATACGGTTTTTACCGCCCAGCTTAAAACCTTACTTTTTTCATTTGGATTGTCATGTTTGTAAACTGTAGCATTTAGATCATGGTATAGCATTTTCATAGTTCCACTTGAAGAGTACTTATTAGCTTTTGCCTGAAATGATAAATCATCAAGATTTCCTTCTAATATTTTCAATCCTAATACAGGGTATATCACTTCATCAAAATAAGTAAATTTTGTCGATCCTAAATTACCATCAAAATAAAAAGTAGATTGATCTGTATTCATTGGAAAAGTAAAATTTGCTACTAGTTTTGCCTTATTCATTAACTTAGACTCTAATTTTGCTTTTATTGGATTTTCTTTGAATTTATCTATTGTAGAAATATTATTTATTGTCGCGTTAATTTCATTGATAGATAGTTTTAAATTCATATTTTTATTTGGGAAACTCTCTTCTAGCAACAAAAGGCTATTATTTATATTTATTTGTTTTATATATAATGGATACTCCATTTTTTTTAGGGCTAAATGAGGAAGTTCTTTATATAATCTTTTATCATAAGGTTTTCTTCTGTCTTTATAAAGGTCAATTACAGCTTTTGATATTAAAATATTATCAATAAATAGCCCTTCATTTTGAATCAACTTTGTAAAATCAATTTTAACTAATTCTATCTTTTCAATACTAAATTCAGGAACTACATTATTATATATGTCCTTTTTAGCTAAGGCATATTTTCCATTTAAAGTTTTGTATTTTAAATTAATAATTTGAATGCTGGAAGTTTCAGTATTCAAATCAATTTCTTCAATAAATAGTGAGTATTCTTTTTTAGTTAGCCCAATTTCAATATTATTAATTTTAAAATTTTTGTTTATTGGCATTAATTTAAACTGTTGGTCTTTAACTTTTTTAAGCTGAAAACCGTCTAAGTCTAAATTTACCGGCTTGTGATAAAAAACACTTTTATTTGTAATTGAATCAACAATACTAAATTGGATATTATTTAAATTAAATTTATCAATTTTTAACCCATTAATCTTATCAATATGAATAGAATCTAAATTAATTGGCTTTTTAGAAACAGTATCAACCTTTTTTCTATTTGATTTTTGAATAATTAGATCATTAATTTCTAATTCTCCAATATTGATATCTTTTTTAAATAAATAATCAAAAAAACGAATATCATTTATTTTAATAGAAGATATTGTGATTTTTTCAAGAGTGTCATTATTAATGTTTTGAGATAACGAATCACTTAAGAATGTGGGTTTTGGACTTATAAAAATATTATCAAACGTAATTGATCTATCAAACAACTTGAAGTTAACATCTTCAACACTAGTTATGTATTTATCTGATTTGGAATTGTTTAATGCATCTGTAACTTTGTTTTCAACAAAATTAGAAAGGAGTATCTTTAACAAAAAGAAAATGATAAAAATTGAAAGAATAATGATTCCAATTATATTTTTTTTTTCTTTAAACATTATTTTTAAGAGTTTGGTTTGGTCGGCAAAAGTATTACTTTTCGATAAACTGTAATAATGATTCAATATTATTTTTACTATTGCCAATAAAAATATGATCATTAATAATAATTACTGGTCGTTTTAAAAATGTATATTCATCTAAAATTAATTGTTTAAAATCTTTTTCAGTTAAGCTTTCGTTTTTTAAATCCATTGCTTGATACTTTTTAGCTCTTTTACTAAATAACGACTCATAGCTACCAGAAAGAATCTTCATTTCCTCCAATTGATTTAAAGTAATTTTATCAGTTTTGATTTCCTGTAAAGTAAATCCGTCAAGCGGAATGTTTTTCAAAATCTTTTTACATGTATCACAAGTTTTTAAAAAATATATTTTTTTCATTATATGTCTAAATTAGTTATTTTTAGCAAAAATAAGGAAGATGAATTTAATATTTGAAACAGCCATTTTTAATAGAAAAGTTTTAGCAAATTTAATTGATGACCTTTCTTATAAGCAATTAACGGAAATCCCTGAAAACTTCAACAATTCAATATTTTGGAATATTGCTCATATACTAGTTACTCAACAATTACTAATCTATAAATTATCAGGCTTTCCTATAAACATTAAAAAAGAATTAATTCCAAAGTATACAAAAGGATCCAAGGCCACTTCAGATATTACAAAAAAAGAAATTGATTATGTTAAAAATAATTTAATAACCACTATAGTAGAAACGCAAAAAGATTATAATAACGGTAAGTTTAAACAATATCATTCTTACGATACAAGTGTAAATATTAAATTAAATAATATTGATGATGCATTAAAATTTAGTGCATTTCACGATGGAATACATTTAGGAGTAATTTTATCAATTAAAAAAATAGTGTAATATGGATTTGTTTTCTGTTTTAACAATTTTAATTGTCTTTTCGGCTTTTTTTGGATATATAAATGTTCGTTTTTTAAAAATGCCAAATACAATTGGCTTAATGTCAATTACAATTTCATTTACATTTATTCTCTTTGCTTTGAGTTATTTTGATTCCACTTTATTGGAAAAAGAAAAAGAGTTTATTTCTCAAATAGATTTTGGAACAGTCTTGTTAGATGTTATGTTAAGCTTTTTACTTTTTGCAGGAGCCTTACATACTAATTTTCAACAATTAAAAGTACAGCGAAAACCAATATTAGCTTTTGCTACAGTTGGTACGATCACATCAACATTTATTGTGGGTGTGTTTATTTTTTACTTACTAAAATTAATCAATTTAGATATTGATTTCATCTATTGTTTACTGTTTGGCGCATTAATCTCTCCAACCGATCCTATTGCTGTTTTAGGTATTTTGAAACAAGTTGGAGCTCCTAAAAAATTAGAAACAAAGATAGTTGGAGAATCTTTATTCAATGATGGTGTTGGAGTAGTTATCTTTTTAACCATTTTTCAAATCGCTAAAGGCGGAGGTGAAGTCTCCTTTGGACATGTAGCTGAACTTTTTATTGTTGAAGTAATTGGAGGAATTGTTCTGGGATTGATATTGGGTTGGATTACTTATCGCTTATTAAAATCTATCGATAATTACGATATAGAAGTTATTATTACAATTGCTTTAGTAATGGGAGGTACTGTAATTGCACAAAAATTGCATCTATCGGCTCCTTTAGCAATGGTTACAGCAGGCTTAATAGTTGGCCATGATACGGTTAGAGAAGCTTCCATGAGTAAAGTTACCGAGTTATATGTTGACAAATTTTGGGAGTTGATTGATGTCTTATTAAACACTATTCTATTTGTATTGATTGGAATGGAAATATTGATTTTAACATTTGATAAGAACTATATTTTAGCAGGGTTATTAGCAATTCCAATAATATTATTTGCAAGATATTTATCCTTAATGTTACCAATTAGTATTTTTGCTAAAAAATTAGATTTTGTTCCAAAAACTAATTTAATTATGACATGGGGCGGTTTACGTGGAGGAATATCAATAGCACTTGCACTTAGCTTAACTCAAGAAATGCATCGTGAGTTGTTCTTGGTAATTACTTATATAGTTGTTGTATTTTCAATAATTATTCAAGGTTTAACAGTAGGAAAATTAATAAATAAAATAGTTAAGTAAATTTAAAAATATGAAATTTAATACTAAAGTTATTCATGGCGGTCAAGAACATGAGCCAAGTACCGGAGCTGTAATGCCTCCCATATATCAAACATCAACATATGCCCAATCTTCACCAGGAATTCATAAAGGGTATGAATATTCGCGAACAGCAAACCCTACACGTACTGCATTAGAGAATTCATTAGCGAGTATTGAAAACGGAAATTACGGCTTGGCTTTTGCTTCCGGTTTGGCAGCAATAGATGCAATAATAAAGCTTTTAAAACCAAATGATGAAGTAATTTCTACAAATGATCTTTATGGAGGGACATTCCGGTTGTTTACTAAAATATTTGAGAATTATGGAATAAAATTTCATTTTATTGGAATGGAAAACACTCAAAATATAGAAGATTTTGTAAATGAAAATACAAAATTGATTTGGATTGAAACACCAACAAACCCAATGTTGAATATTATTGATATCAAAGCAACTTCAAAAATTGCTAAAAAGCACAATTTGCTTTTAGCTGTTGATAATACCTTTGCAACACCATATCTTCAATTACCATTAGATTTAGGTGCAGATATTGTAATGCATTCTGCAACAAAATATTTAGGAGGACATTCTGATTTAGTAGTAGGAGCCTTAGTAGTAAAGGATAAAAACTTAGCTGATAAATTATATTTCATTCAAAATGCCAGTGGTGCAATCTGTGGACCAATGGATAGTTTTTTGGTTTTACGTGGCATTAAAACTTTACATTTAAGAATGCAACGACATTGTGAAAACGGAAAAGCAATTGCTGAATTTTTAGAAAATCATCCTAAGGTTGATAGTGTTTATTGGCCTGGTTTTAAGAGTCATCCAAATCATGAAATAGCCAATAAGCAGATGAGTGATTATGGTGGCATGCTTTCATTCACTATAAAAGGAAATAGTTATAACGATGCAATAAAACTATTAGAAAACTTCAAATTATTTACTTTGGCAGAATCTTTAGGTGGAGTTGAATCGTTATGTGGTCACCCTGCAAGTATGACACATGCTTCTATTCCGAAAAAAGAAAGAGAAAAAACAGGAGTTATTGATTCACTTATTAGACTAAGTGTTGGCGTAGAAAGTAAAAAAGATCTAATTAAAGATATAAAAAATGCTCTAAAGTTAATTTAGTTTTTTCCAAAAACATAAACTACACCCATATTAACAAGAACCATAGTGTCATTAAAATCACTTCCAGTATGTATATCAGAAGTTGAATCTGGGCCTCCATCATCTAAACCATCCACTTTATCAGAAAAGAAGTGTTGCCAACGGCCATCAATAAAAAGATCAAAACTATCAAGACTATAACGTAATCCAGCTCCAACAGATAAACCAAATGTAGAGTCTTTATCTAAATAAATTGATTCCGATTGCCATTTATCAATTAGTCCGGTATGTGGTTCTTCTTGTCCTTCTAATGATACACCACTTACTGAAATGTCTGGATCATAAAAACTATAATGTAAACCAAGGCTAACAAATGGGTTTATAGAATTACTACTCCTATAATAAGAAGAATAATCTTCTAACTCCATAAAATAAAATTCCATATTAGTTCCAATATTATACATTTTAATTTCACCTTGCATCTCTCTAAGTTTTTGGGCTGTATTACTATTGCCTTTAGCATATTCCCCTTCATGTTGAATATTCGTATTAAACATGTAGTTAAACTCAGTTTTCAATTTAAAGTGTTGTGCAAAGTAACTTGTACCTGTTCTCCAGCTATATTGACTACCAAAAAATTTTAAATAATGTGTAACACCAAATGTCATTGTTGCAGCATTAGCATTAGGAAAGTCATTTCTTTGTCCAAAATCTGTTTGATATGATGCAACACCAAAT
>DAOVTF010000304.1 GCA_030633225.1 Flavobacteriaceae bacterium | reverse complement strand
TATGATCAAAATTATCTTTCCAATCTTTTATCGATTTTAGATCTTTCCAATAAGAAACTGTAATCCCTATTTCTTCTCTTGCCGATTCAACTCCTAGAAAACCTTCTTGAACTGATGCTAATTCGATCATTTTTTTTGACATTAAGGAATAATCATTATCGCCAACCTCAGTTCTTAAAGAAGTAAATATTACAGCATAATAAGGTGGTTCAGGAGTTTTAGCTATCATAATAAGCTACTTAAACAAATATGGTTCTACTAAATTTGATTATCATTCCAATATTCAAGGAATGAGAATCAAAAATAATGTTAATTGTACACTGGTGTATTTAAAGCCTTTATTACAGCAGGGTCACGCTTGTAAACATCTTTATCTACATACATTTTACCTTCTTTACCATAGCTAATTGTACCATAAAGAATATAAATATTTATTGGCTCTTTTAAAGTAATTCGGGTTGTTTCTCCCGTTTTCAATACTTCATTTATTTTATTCATATCCCAAGGATCACCCATTAAATTCATTAATAAGTCCCATTTTTTATCAAGTCTGATACACCCATGACTAAAAGCTCTATTATCTTTTTTCTGAAACAAATTTCTTGAAGGAGTGTCGTGTAAATAAACTGAATGATTGTTCGGGAATATAAACTTAACTTCACCCAAAGCATTCCAAGGACCAGCAGTTTGTCTTAAAATAAAAGGGAAATTACCACTTGAATATTGGCTAAAATCAATGTTATTAGGATCTAATTGTTTACCATTTTTATCCATAATTATCATATGTTTATCATTTAGATAACCTGGATTCTTTTTTAATTTTGGCAAGGTTTCTTTTGTCGCAATAGAATATGGTAATGTCCATGTAGGGTTCATTTCAATATATTGAACTTCTCCTGAGAATATTGGTGTTTTATGATTGGTTTTACCAACAATTACTTTTGAATAAAAAACTTCCTTACCATTTGTAAATCTCTTCACATAAAAACCAGCAATATTAACAAGTAAAAAATCATTATCAAATGTAGGAGGCAACCACCTTGCTCTTTCCATATTGATTTTAATTTTATCAACAATTTCTTCGGCAGAAGTATTCATTAAATCTACTGTTCCTTTACCAATAACACCGTCTTCAGCAGTACGATAGGTGTCTTGAAATTCTATTACTGCTTTTTCTAATTCTTCATCAAACACATTTGCATTTGCATCAATCATAGGAAAACCTTGCGTTACAGCTAAATATTTTCTTACTTCTATTACTCTATCATCAGTCATTCCTTTTTTTAAGGTTTCTCCTTTTGATACTTTTGGCCAACCACCATCTTTAACTAAACCTCTATACTTTTTAAGAGATTTTTTATAATTTTTGTATAATTTAGTTTGTGGTTTTTCTTTTTCAAGAGATTCTTTAATCTTATTATCTTTTAAAGAAATCGCTAATAAACTATCTACTCGATATGCTTTTGTATTAACAGGCACTTCCCAATCTTTTCTAATTTTTGATTGCTCAACCTTTCCTGATGCCAAATGAGAGGCATAAAGAACATAAGCATCACTCAATAAAAAATCAAAATTAGCAACCTCATTATCACTAAGTTTTTTATAATTTTCTTTTGATAGTTTTTCAATTCTATCTAAATTATAATGATCAGGATTTAATCCTTCTTCATCTGCCAATTTTAAACTTTCAATAAAATCGTTTCTGTTTTGTTGACTTGTCCAGGCAAGTTGAAAGCTATTATCTGTATAGAATTTTAACAATTCTTTTTGAGATTTTAAAACAACTCCATCTGATGAAATTGATTTATTTTTTATTTTACTCTCTAAATTTTGAGAAAATGAATAACTAGTTACCATCAGGGCAACTACAATCAAGGTAATGGTTCTTTTGAACATTTATTAAGGTTTAAGGTTTAATTATTTGTCAAATATAGATAAAAAAATATTTATTTTATTCCGAAATTCTCTGGCAATAAAATAGCTATTACCTCACCTTTTACTGTTGAAACACCATCGACAAGCACACGAACCTTTATTTTAACTTTGCGCTTTGCCATCACAATCAATTTACCAGTAATCACTAATTCTTTACCAAGTGGGGTTGGTTTTAAATAATCTACCTTTAATTTTCCAGTAACAAATCTAGGCGAATTCCCCTCTTCTAGTTCTATCTTGTTCTCTTTAGCATAAAAAATTGCAGCCGAACCCGTTCCATGGCAATCGATTAAAGATGCTAATAAACCTCCATATACAAATCCTTCAATAGCAATATGGTAATCTTTAGGTATAAATTTACTAATAGTTAATTCGCCTTCTAAAAATGTTTTTAAATGATGTCCCTCATCATTTAGTCTGCCACATCCATAACAATGAGAAAAATCATCGTCGTATAAATCTTGAATTGGTTTTATTGATTTCATCTATTTATTGATAATTATTCAAAATAACTAAATCCTTTTTTAGGGTCTACTGCTAATAATGTTTCATAGATCAGTTTGATTACATTTTCTACATCATCTTTATGAACCATTTCAACTGT
>DAOVTF010000297.1 GCA_030633225.1 Flavobacteriaceae bacterium | reverse complement strand
ATCATTCTCCAAAATATTGGGACCGGGATTTAGATTAGGATATATGCTTGCCTCACCAGAAATATTTGAAAAATCAGAAACAATCAAGCAAGCTTTAGACGCATGTACCTCCAACTTTATGCAAATATTGGCTAATGAATTTTTAGTTCAAAATAAACTACAACCATATTTAAAGTTTTTACGAAAGGAATATGAAGATCGTAAAAATAAACTGCAAAAAAGTTTAAAAATACATATGCCAAAAGAAATTACTTGGAACGAACCAAAGGGTGGTTTTTATATTTGGCTTAAGTTACCTAAAAAACTTAGTTCAACTGATATTTTTAAAGAAAGTGTAAAAAAAGGAGTTGTTTTTGTTACAGGAAGAACTTTTGATCCTTCAAGTAAAAAAGATGATAGGCTAAGACTTTCCTTTGCCAATGTTCCAAAAAAGGATATGGATAAAGGGGTGAAAATATTAGCTGAGGCGATGAAAAAAGTAATAAATAATTA
Source organism: Flavobacteriaceae bacterium (assembly GCA_030633225.1). Classification (GTDB taxonomy): domain Bacteria; phylum Bacteroidota; class Bacteroidia; order Flavobacteriales; family Flavobacteriaceae; genus Lutimonas. Next base: position 2,240 of record DAOVTF010000297.1, on the reverse strand, counting down.
TCGTATCAATAAACAAATTCGGTAAATTCTTTTGCCATTTGTTTACCGGTTTGGAAAGCTTCTATATTTAACTTGATAATTTTTTCACTTTTATTTTTAAATAAACTATGTATTGCATTTAGCATACTTTCTTCTGATAACGGAATGTATGAAGATGCTGCACCTAGTAAAACCATATTTGCAACTTTTGAATTGCCTAATTTTTTGGCAATATCTGTCGCATTGATAATAATATGATTTGGGTGTGATTTAATTTGCTTGTATAAATTATCTTTTTTTGGATAATCTAAAATATTTGCAAAAGGTTTAGAATCAGTAATTAACCAGCCATTATTTTTTAAATATGGAATGTATCTTAATAGTTCCATTGGCTCAACAGATAAAATCATGTTAGCTTTTCCCTTTGGGATAAGATCAGAAAAAATTTCATTATCAGAAATTCTAACATGCGATTGAACTGCTCCACCACGTTGACTCATACCGTGAACTTCTGATTGTTTAACATGTAAATTTTCACTTAGCGCTGCAGTATCTAAAACAGCTGCAATTGTCAAAATACCTTGTCCTCCTACTCCTGATAAAATAATATTTGTATTCATTTGGTTATGGTTTTAATTTATGGCTGCTAATTTTTGTTTAATTTCATCTTTTTTCTCTCGTGATAATCTCACACAAGGTCTTTGAGAAATAATTACAGATACACCTTTATAATTTATCTCTTTTCTTAAAATATCGGTATTTTTATTATGATTTTTCTTTAACGGAACCATCATTATTAAATGGTCTGGCTCAACACCTAAGCCTAAGCAAATATTTTTTAATCGTCCAATTGCCGTTGAATCTTGAGCACCAGTCATTGCTATCGCAGAATTATCAGATATAATTACTGTGATAGGTGTATTTTCATAAACAGCGTCCAAAAGCCCCGTCATTCCAGAATGGGTAAAAGTAGAATCACCAATTATAGCGATAGCGTTTTCAACTCCAGCGTCAGCTGCTCCTTTTGCCATGGTAATTGAAGCCCCCATATCAATTAAAGTATTGATTGTATTTAATGGTGCTAAGGCGCCTAAAGCGTAACATCCAATATCACCAAATACTTTTTTTTCTCCTATTTCAGGAATCAATTCATTAATAGCATTAAACACATCGGTATGACCACATCCTTCGCAAAGTTGTGGAGGCCGACCTTTAACAATTTCTGATATTTTTTTAGGATTATCTTGATGAAAACCAGCAGCTTTACCAACAATATTTGGATCTAATTCACCAACAAGAGGTAGAATACCACTTAATTTTCCAATAATTTTAGGGTCTTCATCAAAATAATCATGCAATAACTCTTCAACCATTGGATACCCCTCTTCAACAATTAATACTTTATCACAATGATTGTATAACTCTTTGATCTTTTTTTTAGGAACCGGGTATTGTGAAACTTTTAAAACTGAATAAAACTCTTGATTTTCACCAATATTCTCCATAACGTAATTATACGCAATACCACATGCAATAATTCCCAATGATTTGTCTTCACTTAAAGTCAATTTATTCAAAGATGAATTTTCAGAGCTTTTTAGTAAAGTGCTTTTTTTCTTAACTAGTTTTTCAAATTGTATTTTTGCATTTGCTGGAATTAAAGCAAACCGTTTACTATTTATGGGTAGTTGAATTCCGTTTTGTGTTCTTCTCTCTTTAAAAGTAACACCTGACCTTGAATGTGATAAGCGAGTAACCATTCTTACCAAAATTGGTAACTTTAATTCTTCTGATAATTCAAATGCGTAATGCATAATATTATATGCATCTTGTTGGTTTGATGGTTCAAGGATAGGAACCATCGCAAATTTTCCATAAAATCTTGAATCTTGTTCGTTTTGAGAAGAGTGCATTGATGGATCATCGGCCACCACAACAACCAAACCACCGTTAATTCCAGAAACAGCCATATTCATAAAAACATCAGAAGCTACGTTTAAGCCAACATGTTTCATAACAACCATGGCTCTTCTTCCTGCATACGACATTCCTAAGGCAGCTTCCATAGCGGTTTTTTCATTGACCGACCAAGTAGAATGAATTCCTAAACTCTTGGCTATTTTTGATCTTTGTATATATTCGGTTATTTCTGTTGAGGGTGTTCCTGGGTAAGCATAAACTCCTGATAAACCAGCATCTATAGCTCCTTGCGCGAGAGCTTCATTTCCTAAAACTAATTTTTTCATTAATTTTTTTGTTTT
>DAOVTF010000186.1 GCA_030633225.1 Flavobacteriaceae bacterium | reverse complement strand
TCAGATTCTAATAGAGCACTTAAATCTTTAAGTGATAGTTTGAAGGGTAAGCAAGGTCGTTTTCGTCAAAACTTATTAGGTAAGCGTGTTGATTATTCAGCGCGTTCTGTAATTGTTGTAGGTCCTGAACTTAGACTTTACGAATGTGGAATTCCTAAAGATATGGCTGCAGAATTGTACAAACCATTTATTATTAGAAAATTAATAGAAAGAGGTATTGTAAAAACTGTAAAATCTGCTAAAAAAATAATTGATAAAAGAGAACCTGTTGTATGGGATATTTTAGAGAATGTTTTAAAAGGACATCCTGTATTATTAAACCGTGCGCCTACTCTTCACCGTTTAGGTATACAAGCTTTTCAACCAAAATTGATTGAAGGAAAAGCTATTCAGTTACACCCATTGGTTTGTACTGCATTTAATGCCGATTTTGATGGTGATCAAATGGCAGTTCACTTACCTCTAGGTCAAGAAGCAATTTTAGAAGCGCAGTTATTAATGTTAGCTTCTCATAATATTTTAAATCCGGCAAACGGATCACCTATTACAGTTCCTTCTCAAGATATGGTTCTTGGTTTATATTACATGACTAAAGAACGCAAGTCAACAGACAAGATGAAAATTAAAGGTGAAGGTTCAACTTTTTATTCTCTAGAGGAAGTAAAAATGGCTTTTAATGAAAAGAAAGTGGATCTAAACGCCAGTATTAAAGTTAGAGGAAAGGATTTAAATGAAAATGGCGAGAGCGTAACTAAAATTATTGAAACAACTGTAGGTAGAGTATTATTTAATGAAGTTGTTCCTGAAAAAGCAGGATTTATTAATGAGGTACTTACCAAACGATCTTTAAGAGATATTATAGGTAATATTTTAAAGGTAACTGATGTGCCAACTACAGGTGAATTCTTGGATGCTATAAAAAATATGGGATACAAGTTTGCATTCCAAGGAGGATTGTCATTTAGTTTAGGAGATATTATTATACCTAAAGAAAAGCAAAGTATGATTGATGAAGCTAATAAACAAGTAGATTCAATTATGGCAAGTTATAACATGGGTATGTTAACTAATAAAGAACGATATAACCAAGTAATTGACATTTGGGGGTCAACTAATAACCGTTTGACAGAATTGTCCATGAAGCGATTAAGAGAAGATCAACAAGGATTTAACTCGGTATATATGATGTTAGATTCTGGTGCAAGGGGTTCTAAAGAGCAAATTCGTCAGTTAACAGGTATGCGTGGTTTGATGGCAAAACCTAAAAAATCTACAGCAGGTGGTGGTGAAATTATTGAAAATCCAATTTTATCTAACTTTAAAGAAGGATTATCAATTTTAGAATATTTTATTTCAACGCACGGTGCTCGTAAAGGTTTGGCAGATACCGCTTTAAAAACAGCAGATGCAGGATATCTAACACGTCGTTTGGTTGATGTTTCACAAGATGTAATTGTTAATGAAGAAGATTGTGGAACTTTAAGAGGTTTAGAAGTAAAACCACTTATAAATAATGATGAAATAGTTGAGACGTTAGGAGAAAGAATTTTAGGACGTGTTTCTTTACATGATGTTCATCATCCAGTAACTGATGATATTATTATTGAAGCCGGAGCATTATTTACCGAGGATTTAGTTAAAAAAATTGAAGAAACTTCTTTAGACACTATTGAAGTTCGTTCGGCATTAACTTGTGAATCTAAAAGAGGGATTTGTGCCAAGTGTTATGGCAATAGTTTGTCAACAAACAGCATGGTTCAAAAAGGTGAAGCAGTTGGTGTAATTGCAGCACAATCTATTGGTGAACCCGGTACGCAGTTAACCTTACGTACTTTTCACGTTGGTGGTATTGCAGGAAACATTTCAGAAGATAATAAATTGGTAGCTAAATTTGATGGTGATATTGTTATTGACGATTTAAAAACTGTTGAAGGTGTAGATTCAGAAGGTAAACCAGTAAAAATTGTAATTTCTCGTACATCAGAAATAAAAATTGTAGATAAGAAAACGGATATTGTGCTAAGTACAAACAATATACCTTACGGTTCACATATTTTTGTTGAAGGTAAAAGAAAAATTAAAAAAGGTGACGTTGTTTGTCAATGGGATCCATATAATGGTGTAATTGTTTCTGAATTTGGTGGTAAAGCTGTTTTCGAAGAAATTATTGAAGGTGTTACTTTCCAAGTTGAAATGGATGAACAAACTGGGTATAAGGAAAAAGTAATTTCTGATGCCAAGAAGAAAAAAGTAATACCAACTTTACATGTTCAAAATAAAAAAGGTGAAACATTGCGTTCATACAGTTTACCTGTTGGAGCTCATTTGTTAATTGAAGAGGGTCAAAAAATAGAAGTTGGTCATACATTAGTGAAAATACCTCGTAAATCTGGTAAAGCTAGTGATATTACCGGTGGTTTGCCACGTGTAACGGAATTGTTTGAAGCACGTAATCCTTCAAATCCAGCAGTCGTATCTGCAATTGATGGGGTTGTTACTTTTGGTAAAATTAAACGTGGTAATCGTGAAATTATAGTAGAATCAAAATTAGGTGATATTAAAAAATATTTGGTTAAATTATCCAATCAAATTTTAGTTCAAGAAAATGATTTCGTGAGAGCGGGTATGCCTTTATCGGATGGTGCAATAACACCAACAGATATATTAAATATTGAAGGGCCAGCTAAAGTTCAAGAATATCTGGTAAATGAAATTCAAGAAGTTTACCGCTTACAAGGTGTGAAAATAAATGATAAACACTTTGAAGTAGTAGTTCGTCAAATGATGCGTAAAGTTAAAATAGTTGATTCAGGTGATACAATTTTCTTAGAAAATCAATTGGTTCATAAAAATAATTTTATTGAAATAAACGATAATATTTACGGTATGAAAGTTGTTGAAGAACCTGGTGATTCAGAAACATTTAATGCCGGTCAAATTGTTTCAGCACGTGCTTTTCGTGATGAAAATTCAATTTTACGTAGAAATGATAAAAATTTAGTTGAGGCACGTGACGCTGTACCGGCAACTGCCGAGCCAATATTACAAGGAATTACTAGGGCATCACTTCAAACTAAATCATTTATTTCAGCAGCATCTTTCCAAGAAACAACAAAAGTTTTAAACGAAGCAGCTGTTCATGGTAAAGAAGATTATTTAGAAGGGTTGAAAGAAAATGTTATTGTTGGTAAACGAATTCCAGCAGGAACAGGAATGAGAGATTATGATCATTTGATCGTTGGTTCTAAAGAAGAAATTGAAAATTAATTTATAAGGCGCGATTTATCGCGCCTTTTTTTATAGTATTTATTATGGAAAAACAAGATAATAAAAACCAGTTAAACATTGAAATAGATGAAAAGGTAGCCGATGGTACTTATGCTAACTTAGCCATAATCAACCATTCTATTTCAGAATTTGTTGTTGATTTTATCAATGTGATGCCAGGTGCGCCAAAATCTAAAGTTAAGTCGCGTATTATTTTAACACCACAACATGCAAAACGATTAATGAAAGCATTGGCTGAAAATGTGAAACGTTTTGAGAATAATCATGGCGAAATTAAAGATTATGAACAACCTCCAATTCCAATGAATTTTGGCCCAACGGGACAGGCTTAGGAATCGCCATGGTATTTGTGTTCGATGACAATTCCTTAATATTAATCTAACGTTGAACGGTGTTCAACGTTTTTGTTTTGTCAAATATGTTTCCTAAAAAACTTTGGTTATTTCCTTTATTATTTGGGGTAATTGGCGCTCTAGTTGGGCTAGTATTACGTTATTTTTATACAGGTTCCATTTCTATGTCATTTAATTTTAAGAATGTATTACATGCACATTCCCATGTCATGTTGCTGGGTTTTTTATTTAATGCAATGTTGGTGTTAATTTGGTCAAATTTCACAAAAACATTAGATAGAATTTCATATAGATATTATTTGGCAATGCAGGTATGCATGTTTGCTATGCTTGTTGCATTTATCTTTCAGGGATATGCTTTTTATTCTATACTTTTTTCAACACTACATTTATGGATAAGTTATATTTTACTTGTCAGATTATGGAAAAGATTGAAAGGAAATAAAGAGATAATTCTTCTGGTAAAAGTGGGCATTATATTTCATTTTTTATCCTCTCTTGGTCCGTATGCTTTAGGGCCATTGATGGTTTTAGAGTTAAAAAGTTCTCCCTGGTATCAGCAATCAATATTTTTCTATTTACACTTCCAATTTTTTGGTGTATATTTTATTTGGATGCTTGCATTGCTGGCAAAAAGAGTAAAATTAGTTATCAATCAAAAAGAGGTAATTGGTATTTCTGCTTCACTAATTCTATTGTATGCACATTCTCTTGATTATAATTTTGATCATTGGCTAATTCTTTTTTTAGGAGGTTTAGGATCTGCATTGTTATTTGGTTTATTGGTTAAATACAGAGTTTCTTTTAGTACAAATTCAAAAGGGATAAGAAATATTTATTTTTTTATTTTAACAATTGCTATAATCAATATTGCAGGATCATTTCCCCAGATAGCGGAACTTGTGATACATAATCGATTTATTTTATTAGCATGGTTACATTTTTTATTTTTAGGTTTATATGTCCCTTTTATATGGGTGTTTGTAAATAAAACGATTTCTATAAACTTGTGGATCGTGTATTTATTTTCATTTATTATTACAGAACTTCTATTGATCTTTCCTGACATGTTTTTTAAATGGACTTCAATTTCTGTTATGGATTTGTTGTTTTACTCTTATTTATTATTGTTTTTTAGCTTAAGTATGGTTCATATTAAACTATTTATGAAACCAGTAGATAAAAAAGTGTTAGAGCAAGT
>DAOVTF010000030.1 GCA_030633225.1 Flavobacteriaceae bacterium | reverse complement strand
TTGAATCAGGGATTGCCAAAAAACTAGTCAATATTGCTAATAAAATAAGAAATTTAACAGAACTTGGATTAACCGAAACTGTATCTACTCGATTACTAGTTGATGCTGCAAAATTAATCCATTCCGGATTACCAAAAAGACTATCGGTTAAAGTCGCAATTGTAGAACCCTTGACAGATGATCTGGAAATAACACAAGCATTGACAGATTTATGCGATTTGATGATTTGATAATGGTTAATGGTTAATGGTTAATGGTTAATGGTTAATGAAATAAAATTTAAATAAATTGTATTATTCTTTTAGTATGAGAAAAAACCCAATTAAAGATAAGAGTTATTCATTTGCATTAAAATCTATAGATGTCTACAAAACTCTACAGAAAAAGAAGGAGTTTATATTATCAAAACAATTTCTTCGCTCTGCAACCTCCATTGGAGCAAATATTGAAGAAGGAATACAAGCACAAAGTAAAAAAGATTTTATTCATAAATTAAGTATTTCACAAAAAGAAGCTTTTGAAACTCATTATTGGATTAGACTTTTAAGAGATGCTAATTATTTAGATAAACAAATTGCAACAGAATTATTAAAAGATTGTGAAGAAATACAAAAAATTATTACAGCAATTCTTAAAACAGCAAAAAGTAAGATTAAGTAATGAAATATTCAACATTTAGCATTTAGCATTTACAATTTAACATTTATAAGGTGGCACTCGACGAATATTTATACGGTAAAATAGCTGGTTTTTTTACAAAACGTAAGAGAAGCACGCTTGAAAGTCAAATTAAAACTGTAAATCTTATAGATATAAAACCTAGATTGACAATTTTTGCCAGAGCAATAACCGGTAATTCTATTGATATTTACTCTGCCAAAAGAGAAGGTGGCTACAAAAATAATAATTTCTTCCTGCCTATTCTTTATTCCGAATTACCAACGTATGAAGAGAATCTTTCATTCTACTTATTTAGAATATTATATTTATCAGTTCAAAAGAATTTAAACATAAATTGGCAAGACACTACAGATCATCCATTGGAAGATTCTCAAGAAAAAGCATTAAAATCATCCAAAGAAATTTTAGAAAACCTATTTGAAGAATTTCCGATTTCAGAAGGTATTCATATAGAATTGTTTAATTATTATAAATCCTTAGCTACAAATAAAATTCCTGCAGACTATACGTTTCTTTATGGAAAATGGATGAGAAACAATCCAGAAACTAGTCCAGAAAAAAAACTAAAAAACTTTAACGAAAAAGCTAAAAAAGCAATTTCAGATGAAATAGAAACGATCTTAAAAGCAAATGCTGTTGAAGAAGTTATTTCGCTACAGATAGACCAGAAACAACAGGAAGATTATGTCTTAACACATGATTTTGAAAAGATTGACACTGCCGAAGAATGGGATGGTGGTTGGCGTGACTTTGATGGCGATGATGAATTAGATGAGCATAGCAAAGCCCTAGAAGAATTAAATATGAAATACACAGTACGTGTTGACGACACAACACATTCTGTTTATCAAGCTGATTTTGTTGAAAACACAACCGTTTCTGAAAGTGCAGAAATAAATACAAATGATTATCATATTAGTTATGATGAGTGGGATTATTCCAAACGAGAATATAAAGAAGGTTTTTGTAAACTCTATCCTAAAAATATTAAAGAAACTGATGTTTCTTATTACAAAAAAACAATATCAGAAAATGCCTCAACCTTGATGGGTTTGAGAAAAATGCTAACCAATATTAATAATAAATATCAACAGCAAAGAAGGCAAACACAGGGTGAAGAATTTGATATGGATGCCTTAACAGATTTATATACTGATATTCATTCGGGTCATACTCCTTCAGAAAATATTTATTTATCTAAACGTAAAAAAGAAAAAAATCTATCTATTTTAATGCTCTTAGACGTTAGTTTATCAAGTGATGGATATGCAGCTAATAATCGTGTAATTGATGTAGAAAAACAAGTTTCTATTTTATTTGGTGAAATTTTAAATGAATTTGATGTTGATTTTTCTATCGATTGCTTTTATTCAAAAACCCGTAATTATGCTACTTATTTAACTGTAAAAGGATTTGATGAAGATTGGGACAAGGCAAAGTTTAAAGTAGGGGCAGTTGAGCCTGAGGGCTATACCAGAATTGGAACAGCTTTACGTCATTCAGGTGCTTTATTAGATAAAAGAGATACGAACAACAAATGGATTATTTTGATATCGGATGGTAAGCCAAATGATTACGACAGATACGAAGGAAAATATGGAATTAATGATGTAAAACAAGCTTTAAGAGAATTGAATGAACGAAACATTAATTCGTATGCCTTAGCAATTGAAGCCAACGCAAAATACTATTTACCTCAAATGTTTGGTTCAAATCATTATGAAATTCTAACAACTCCCGTTGAATTATTACAATCTTTGGCAAAATTATATGACCGAATAAAACATAAATCTTAAATTAATGAGTAAAAAAGTAAAAATTGCTTTAGCAATAGGGCTACAATTAGCAATGATAGCATCTATTGGTGATTTTGTTGGTTGGCCTTATATGAAATACGTGCTTATCACTTCCATAGTTTTTTTTGGGTTAACCATTATATTTTTTATTGCAGATAATATTAAAGATTAAATTTATGTTTAGGATTTTAAAATTTCTATTATTATTTCTTCTTTTTTCTTGTCAACAAAACAACTATAAATCAACAATAGTTGAAAATAATATTATCAATGAAAAATTTTTGCAACAAGCCAATGACCCCGAAAAAGCTTTAATTAGCATGTATCTTTTTGCTTTTGGAAATGAGTGTAAAATGGACACAACTTTTGTAAAATGCAAGATTTTAATATCATTAAATATTGATAACGAATGTAATACTGAACATATTGATTTTTTAAAACAATGGTTTAATTCAAATATGTATATGTTAAATAAGTTACAAAATTGTCCGAATTTACCTTATAACTTTGCAATACAAAATAAAATTAAAAAGGTTGAACTCGAAAAACAAAATGATACACTTACTATTATTATTAATGTTAAAGGAGTAAACGAGTCACAAGAAAAAGCCTGGAATATTACGCAAAAAGACAGCTATATTGTAAAGAATAATTCCTTACTAAAGATTTAAAATGGAAACCACTAAAATAGATCCTAAAAACATATATTATCCACCAGGTGGAATTTTAATGTGGATTCTTATTTTTTTAGAGTTAATAACTTTTGGTGCTGCATTAATATTTTTAGTGATTAATAGTAAAGAAGACCCGGAAATATTTCATCAATCAAGATTGAGTTTAAATGCAACATATGGCGCGATCAATACTATATTTTTATTGACAAGTGGTTTTTTTATGGCAACTACGGTGCATCATTTTAAAACCAACAACTTTCAAAAGGCTTCTTTTTATCTAAATATTACAATGTTAGGCGGCTTCTTATTTCTTATTTTAAAAAGTGTAGAATATTACTTAAAGATTAATACCGGATATACCATTGGGTATAATTCATTTTACACCTTTTACTGGTTATTAACAGGCTTTCATGTAATTCATGTAATAGTTGGATTAGTTATTCTACTATTCATGCAAAACGGTTTAAAAAATAAAACAGCGTTGCTTGAAGATGTAGAAGCTAGTGCTGCTTTTTGGCATATGTGTGATCTTATTTGGTTATTACTTTTTCCCACACTTTATTTAATTCTATAAATATGAGAAAAAAAGATATTTACACACTAGGTTTGTTAATTGTACTAACAATTATTACAGCTTTATTTTCAAATAATTTTGGAAATTTTAATTATATAATTCTTACGATTCTATTCTTATTCTCAATAAAGTTTTTATTAGTAGTATTTAATTTCATGGAATTAAAGTATGCGCATTCGTTGTGGAAATCTTTAATTATTATGTTTTTAATTATTTTTGTAGGAATTATTACGATAATTTTATAAATATTTTAGTAGATTTACTGCATAAAACAGCAAATATATGCATAAAATTACTTTTTATAATTTACCAAATCGCCTATTATATTTCATTTTATTCTTTAATTTATATTTCAGTTTTGCTCAAGACAAAAGCATTGAAATTACACAACAATTTTCTGTAAAGACCTACGCTAAAAGTGAAATCGCAAAAATAGATTATAAAAACACTTCACCTTTTGTAATGCTAAGTGGCTACACTACAAACTTAAATTTCAATAATACAGTTTATTACAGAATACAAGTTAATAAAACTTGGAGCGATTGGATTGCTTTTAAAAAACCTCATAGTGGTGATGATTATGATCGGTTAGTATTAGGAGAAGTTTTTATCGAAAAAGCATTTGATAATATTCAGTTTAAAACTGATCGACCAACTGATTCACAATTTACATTTAGATTGTTTCTTCCTGATTTTACAAAAAACATAAAACTTGGAAAAACAGAAAAAACTTCAATGAAGCAAGCTGCAGTAGGGGGTTGTGCACAACCAGCCTACCAAGGAAGATCAGATTGGTGCCCTTCGGGTAATTGTCCTAAAAGCTCTTCTCCTTCTGCTATTAATCCAACTCATATAGTTGTTCATCACTCCGCCGGACAAACAAATAGTTCAGATTATGCCGCTGTAGTTAGAGGGTATTGGGATTATCATGTGAATACAAGAGGCTGGAATGATATAGGATATAACTGGTTGGTAGATCCCAACGGCGTTATTTATGAAGGAAGAGGCGATAGAGTAAGAGGAGCACACTCTCCTTGTATGAATGCAATTTCAACCGGAATTTGTTATATAGGTGATTATGAAGAAAATGAACCTGCAACTGCGGGACTAAACGCTATAAAAGATTTTATTGCCTGGGATGCCACTGATAAAAATATTGATGTAACTTCAAATAGTTACGTTGGTGTTTTAAACGGAAATATTGAAAATATATCAGGTCATAAAGATGGATTTGATCAATATCCGGATAAAGGTTGCACTTCAACTTTATGCCCAGGAGCAAACCTTCATAATAAACTTCAATCAATTCGTAATGATGTTGCTAATTATTCTTGTTATATATCAAGTGCCAATGCACCAGATACCCCTTTATCTTTTAGTGTTATAAGAAAAAGTACAACTGGTGTAGAAATTAAAATAAAATCGGTAGCTACTGCAACAAAATATGGAGTATATAAAAGTATTGACAATACAACTTATCAAAAAATTGAAGAATCATCATCTACAACTATCACAATTAATAATTTAGTACAAGGCCAAGTAACTTATTTTAAAGTGGAAGCTATAAATAATGATGGAGTCTCTGACAAATCTACACCACTTGCTGTAATTCCTAGTCAGTATAGTTCAGATATCCTTATTGTTGACGGAGTTGAAAGACGTCTGTTTGATGCTATAACACAGTATGATTATCCTTTAAGTCAAATGGGTCGTACTTTTTCATCAGCTACTAACGATGCTGTTCAAGATGGAACAGTAAATTTAAATGATTTTAAGTTTATTATTTGGATGCTATTAGATGAAAGTACTGCTGATGATACATTTAGTAAAGAACCACCGTTAAAAACGGTGGCTTTGGTTTTCAGATTAGACCCAAAGGGTCATACCATTCATTTCGAATCATGATGTTCTTGATATTTCACATATCGCTTTATCATAGCTTCATCTAATCCTACTGTACTTACAAAATAACCTCTTGACCAAAAATGATTACCCCAATATGGTTTCTGCTTTAAATTTGGATATGTCTTGAAAAGCTTGATTGCCATCTTGCCTTTCAAAACTCCCATATATTCAGAAATTGAAACCTTGGGCGGAATCGAACAGACCAAATGAATGTGGTCTTTTTGTACATTCAGTTCTGTCACTTGAACATCCTTCCATGTACTGATTAGCTGCAAGTCATGCTCTACTAATGATTTAATCATTCCTTCAAGTATTTGAAATCGATACTTGGGTGTGAAAACAATGTGATAGTCACATTTGTAATACACATGTGTTAATTTTCTATATTTACTCATCTTAAAAGTTTTAGATGGCAAAGCTAAAAAATGGCAGAGCCTTTAAAACATGACCACCGTCAAAGACGGTGGTTTTTCAATGATAAATAAACGAGGAAGCAATTTATAACTTCCTCATTTATTATACTACTTAATTTTCCCTATTAGAATATAATAAGAATGATTTATAGCTAATAATGGTGCGATTTTATTCGTGAGATTCTAAAAAATTAATTTCAATTATAAGCTGTTATATTATTTTTCCAGCTCACCCGCCTTCAATTTTTTCCAATAGATATTTAAATCACTTTTAATTTCGGGAGCCATAATAAATAATCCCAAAAGATTTGGTATTGCCATAGCAAGTATCATCATATCAGAAAATTCCATAACCGTTAAAATATCTGTTGAAGCTCCGATTATTACAAAAACAAGGAATGAAAACTGAAAAATTCGATTTGTGACTTTTCTGGAACCAAAATATTTTTCGCCTAAACTACCAAATAGATAGTCAAAGCCTTTTAAGCCATAATAAGACCATGAAATAATGGTTGAAAATGCGAAGAGGGTAACAGCGACAAGAAGCACAACAGGAAACCAGGGTAGTGTTGACTTAAACGCGGCTGATGTTAACTGAACACCTGCAAGACCCTGTGTATCTTCTGCAAAACCTGTAAAAATAAGTACCAGTGCCGTCATGGTACAAATGATAACAGTATCAACAAATGGTTCGATGGAAGCTACAATACCTTCACTAACTGATTCTTCATTTTTTGATGCAGCATGCGCAATGGCAGCACTTCCCATTCCTGCTTCATTTGAAAAAGCACCCCTTTGGATACCGTAAATCATTACACCGATTATACCTCCTTTTACTGCATCAGGTGCAAAAGCATTTGAAATGATCAACCAGAAGGCATGTCCTGTATTTTGAATATTCATAATAATAATGATGAGTGCAGACAAAACATAGATACCTGCCATTAGTGGTACTATTTTTTCAGTAACCTTGCCAATACTTTTTATTCCACCAATAATTACAATACCAACTATGATGGCGAGGACAATCCCGTAAATTGCACCATAATGCTCAATTTCAGGGAAAAAGAATACCAACTGGTGAAAAGCCTGGTTGGCCTGTAACATATTTCCGCCGCCAACTGAACCACCCATAACTGTAACCGCAAAAAGGAAAGCTAGAAAAGCACCTAATTTCCCCATATTTTTGCCCCTTTTCATGAGGCCATGTTTAAGGTAATACATCGGCCCCCCGGAGACAGCCCCATCTTTCCCTATAATCCTGTATTTATGTCCTAAAGTACATTCGGCAAATTTTAGTGACATCCCCAGCAGCCCCGCCAATATCATCCAGAAGGTTGCACCGGGGCCTCCAATACCAATAGCCAGAGCTACACCGGCAATATTACCCATACCTACAGTTGCAGAAAGCGCAGTTGTAACTGACTGGAAAGGGGTTACTTCGCCCTTTGCCCCTTTTTTGGAATACTTCCCCCTGATAATATCAATGGCATGTTTTATACCTCGTAAACCTATAAACTTTAAGTAGATTGTAAAAAAAACACCCCCTGCAAGCAGCCATAAAACTATCATCTTTAACGGCGCTTTTACAGGTTGCCCGTTTTCATCCGTAACCGGTTTTCCGTTTTTATCATAAACCTGGTCATCATAAATTCCCGTAAGTGAAAAAGGGTCAAGAAAAAGTATTTTTTCCAGACCATCGACAAGGGGGGTAAAAGCTTTGTCAATTTTCTGGCTGATTGTAAGGTCTTTTTCATTTTCCTTATTTTGCTCCTTCTGTTCAGCAAACATAGCTAAGCTCATTATAATAAAAATAAAACCCAGCAAGTATTTTTTCGTAAAAATGTTCATAATAAAAGTTATTTGAGGTTTAAAAATTAGTAACTAATCAGGCTTTAAACTGAAATTCAAATTTAGCGATAAGTCTTAGTGATTCCAAGATATTCATTTGATTTTTAATAGTAGTATCAATAACGGAACGGATTTTGGCAAAATTTTGTGCAGCCTTTGGTATTTTAATTAGTATATATAAGTTTATAATATTATAAATAATTCTATTTTATAATTGAATGTCTACTAATTATCTTCGAATGATTGCAGTATAAGTAAGTCACTTTGTGAACATTTTATTATCAAAAGAAAGGCTATAATAAAAAAAGAAGTCCAATAATAAAATAATTCAGATTAAATGAATCCAAAAATATCTAAAAAGACAACAAAATAATTGTCACCTATACTGTCACCTAAAATTACAAAACCCTATAAATTAAGTATTTACAGGGTTTTTAGCGGAGAAAGAGGGATTCGAACCCCCGGAGGTGTGACCCTCGCTAGTTTTCAAGACTAGTGCATTCGACCACTCTGCCATTTCTCCAGTGATCGTTGCGCGAACGCGGTTGCAAATATAATATCCTTTTTTGTTTTGGTAAACATTTTTTGATTTTTTTTAATTCATTTCTTCAAAAACTTTTATTTTAAAGATTACTGTCTATTTTTGCAACTATGAATGAATATGAATGGTATCATTATTTCCTTTTAATTGGTGTTGGATTTATAGTAGGTATTATAAATACAATTTCAGGAGGTGGCTCCTTACTTACTTTACCTATTTTAATTTTTTTGGGTCTACCGTCTAATACGGCCAATGGAACCAATAGAATAGCCATTTTTATCCAAACAATTTTTTCTTATGCAGGATTTAGAAGCAAAGGAGTTACCAACAAATATTCATCTTTCGGATGGTATCTTGCTGTTTCCGCCACAATAGGTTCTTTAATAGGTTCAAGAATAGCAATTGATATAAGAGATGATTTATTTAATAAGATACTAGCTATAGTTATGATTATTATTGTTGGATTTATGATAATTAAACCCAATAAAAAATTAAATGAATTAGTCGATAGAATTACAGGTAAATATCGTGTTTGGAGCACCATTGCTTTCTTTTTTATTGGAATTTATGGTGGATTTATTCAAGCCGGAACAGGTATATTTATTTTACTCACACTTTCATCAATAAATCATTTAACATTGGTTAAATCTAACGTTATTAAAGCTATGGTAATGTTAGTTTATACAGCTGCAACTTTATTAATGTTTGGTTTTAATGGTAAATTAAATTGGGAGATAGGACTTACCATGGCTTTTGGTCAAGCCTTTGGAGGTTGGCTTTCAAGTAGGTGGTCTGTTAATAAGGGTGATGGAATCGTTAAGATATTTTTAATTGTTATGGTAATTATTATGGCAATAAAATTATGGTTTTTTTAACGACTTATTAAAAAAGATTTAAATCCTTGGATATTTTCTTTTTCATAAATAACTTCTTTTACTTCTGATTTTGGTGAACCTGAATGCAACCATTCATAAAATTTAAATAAGTCAGTTTTATTACCTTCAACTTCAATATATACATTACCATTTGATTCATTTTTTACAAATCCCTTTAATCCTAATCTAAGTGCTTCATCTTTTGTAAACTTTCTAAACCATACGCCTTGAACTCTACCTTTAACCCAAATATTGTGATGAATTATATCCATGAAAATGAAAATTAATTTCAAAATTAAACAATAGTTCAAGTAAAAGGCTGCATTTTATTAAAATATTTTAACTTTGTTTTTCTAAATATTTAATTTATATCAATGAGTAATTCTTTAGGTAAATTGTTTAAACTTACAACTTTTGGTGAATCTCATGGATCTGCAATTGGTGGTATAATTGATGGATGTCCTGCTGGAATTGAACTGGATTTTAAGGCCATTCAGTATGAATTAAACCGTAGAAAACCTGGTCAGTCTAAAATTACAACACAAAGAAAGGAAGATGATGAAGTAGAGTTTTTATCTGGCATTTTTGAAGGAAAAACTACTGGAACAGCGATAGGATTTCAAATTAAAAACACCAATCAAAAAAGTAAAGATTATTCACATAATACTGATGTTTACAGACCTTCTCATGCCGATTACACTTATGATAAAAAATATGGATTTCGAGATCATAAAGGCGGTGGAAGAAGCTCAGCAAGAGATACTGCTAATTGGATAGTTGGTGGTGCAATTGCTAGACAAATTTTAATAAATGTAAATATAAACGCATTTACAACATCTATTGGTGATATTAATTTAGAAAAACCTTATCAAGATTTAGATTTATCAAAAACTGAAAATAATATTGTTCGTTGTCCGGATAACGTTATTTCGGAAAAGATGATAAATCTAATTGACAATATCAGAAAGCAAGGAGATACTATCGGTGGTACAATTACTTGTGTGATTAAAAATGTACCGATTGGATTAGGAGAACCTGTTTTTGATAAATTACATGCAAATCTTGGAAAAGCAATGCTTTCTATAAATGCTGTAAAAGGTTTTGAATATGGGAGTGGTTTTAGTGGAGCAAAAATGAAAGGCAGCAGGCATAATGATATTTTTAATGAGGATGGGTCAACTCAAACTAACCATTCAGGAGGAATTCAAGGCGGGATTAGCAATGGAATGGATATTTACTTTAAAGTTGCTTTCAAACCAGTTGCCACCATCATGAAAAAACAACAAACTATCAATTCTAAAGGAGAAATAGTTGAAATACAAGGTAAAGGAAGACATGATCCGTGTGTTGTTCCAAGAGCAGTTCCTATTGTTGAAGCATTAAGTGCAATGGTTTTGGTCGATTTATTATTAATTCATAATGCGAGAAAGTAAATATTATTTTCTTCCCATTTTTTGTTTTAATTGATGCTTTCTCAATCGCTTTGCAGCAGATCTATTTGCTACTGTAGTAAGCTCATCTTGAACAATTTGAATATCTTTATTGATGAGTTCGCCATACTTTTTGCCAATGATATCAATCATATCATCTGTCAATGTAAGGTTAGCAAAATTTTGAATTCTTGTTACAAAATCCATTTTCCCAAATTCCATTCTATTCAGGTCAATTAAATAAAAGTCGTATTTATTGTCTAGTTTATTTATTATAAGGGTATTACCAGGTGAGTGATCTAGAAAATGAATTCCTTTTTCGTGCAAATTATATGTAAATTCCGTAAACTGCGTTAAAATGTTTTTTCTATCAGGATAATTTTTATCATGAATCAATTCTCTAAAAGTAAGATCATAGTGCAAATTTTCAAAAACATAATAGCTATTGCTTAATCCTGGAACTTTGTAATTTTCTGCATAAGCAATTGGTTTAGGTGTTAAAACACCATTATTTAACAAGGAGTTGGCATCTT
>DAOVTF010000237.1 GCA_030633225.1 Flavobacteriaceae bacterium | reverse complement strand
CTTTTTAAGTAAAAATTTGTTTTACTAAAGTGTTTATTTTTAAACCAATAACCTCTATTAGCACTTAGTGGTGAAGGATGACCTGATGTTAATACATGATGTTTTGACACATCTATTTTTGCACCTTTCTTTTTTGCAAATCCGCCCCAGAGTAAAAATACAACATGCTCCTTTTGCTCTGATATTTTTTCAATCACAGTATCAGTAAATGTTTCCCATCCTTGTTTTTGATGTGAACCTGCCTCACTTCCTCTCACAGTTAAAGTAGCATTCAATAATAAAACTCCTTGATCTGCCCAAGATTCTAGATTTCCGCTTGACGGGTAGGCTTTATTAATATCCGACTCTAACTCTTTGAAAATATTAATCAAAGATGGAGGATGTTTAATTCCGTCATGAACAGAAAAACACAATCCATTGGCTTGATTTGCACCATGGTAAGGATCTTGACCTATAATAACTA
This sequence comes from Flavobacteriaceae bacterium, assembly GCA_030633225.1. Taxonomy (GTDB): domain Bacteria; phylum Bacteroidota; class Bacteroidia; order Flavobacteriales; family Flavobacteriaceae; genus Lutimonas. The sequence goes on along the minus strand of DAOVTF010000237.1, from coordinate 3,405 downwards.
CTTTAACATTATCAAATGAGCAATGGTTAAAAGCAGAAAAGATTTCATTTCCTTTTGGAAAACAGGAATGTATTTGATATTCATGCTTGACGAACTTTATTAAATTTTGAAAATAAGGTTTCTCAAATTCATCATTTAATACTGTTTTCCAACTTTCAGATATTTTAATATCCATGCGATTTTTTTTTTACTTTTGTATTCTGACAAATTTACAATTTTGGCAAATAAAATAATACAAAAAACTTTAAACGATTTAGAATTTTCTACTGTTTTAAAAAAGATAGAAGAATATTGTATTTCTGATCTCGGGAGAGAAAAAGTTATACAAATTAAACCTATTGAAAGAAGTTTAGAGTTAAAAGATGAACTAAATCAAGTAAACGAATATCTGGCATCTTTCGAAAATGAAAATAGATTACCAAATCATTATTTTGATGAAATCACCAAAGAGATATATTTACTGGGTATTGAAGATAGTTTTTTAGAAGGAGCTTCCTTTCAAAAAATAACTTCAATTTCAAAAACTGTAAATATTTTATTACTTTTTTTAAAGAAGTTTAAAGAGTATTATCCTACACTTTTTATTCAGTCAGAAAACATTGACCTTACCAAAACAATAATTACAAGTATTGATAAAGTAATATCGCCTTACGGTGAAGTAATTGATAAAGCTTCTGAAACCTTACATCAAATTCGTAAAGAAATTAATAAAATAAGAGGTAAAATTGGTGGAAGTTTTACAAATTCATTAGGTCATTATTCAAGCCTTGGATATTTAGATGACATTAAAGAAACAGTAGTTGATAATCAAAGAGTTTTGGCTGTTCAAGCAATGTATCGCAAAAAAGTCAAGGGAAGTATTTTAGGAAATTCAAAGACTGGAAGCATTGTTTATATTGCTCCGGAAGCTACTTTGCAATTTGCTCGAGAATTGCAAAATTTAAAATATGAAGAACAAGAAGAGGTTGTTAAAATTTTAAAAGAACTAACTAATACCATAAGACCTTATCAAGATCTTTTAAAACAATATCAAGAGTATTTGAGCCATTTAGATTCAGTAGGTGCTAAAGCAAAATATGCCAATCATATAGATGCCTGTTTACCTAGAATAGTTCGAGAACAAAAAATTTATTTTAAAAATGCTATCCATCCCATTTTATGGGAAGAAAATAATAAGCAAAACATTCTAACCGTTGCACAAACAATTGAGTTAAATAAAGAGCAACAAATTATTGTTATTTCAGGACCCAATGCAGGTGGTAAAAGTATCACCTTAAAAACTATTGGTTTGTTACAGGTTATGCTGCAAAGTGGAATTCTAATTCCGGTGCACGAGCGTAGTGAAGTTAGTTTTTTCGATAATATTTTGACAGATATTGGTGATAATCAATCTATTGAAAATCAATTGAGCACATACAGTTATCGATTAAAAAATATGCGTAATTTTTTACGTAAATGCAATGCAAATACACTTTTTTTAATTGATGAATTCGGTACAGGTAGTGATCCTGAATTGGGTGGCGCTTTAGCGGAAATATTTTTAGAAGAATTTTACGAAAAAGGTGCCTACGGAATCATTACAACGCACTATGCAAATCTAAAGGTTTTAGCAAGTGAATTAGAAAATGTAGTTAATGCCAATATGCAGTTTGATGAACGGTCATTAGAACCACTTTTTAAATTACACATCGGTCAGGCAGGGAGCTCATTTACATTTGAAGTAGCACAAAAAAATGGCATTCCATTTCGATTGATAAACAGAGCTAAAAAGAAAGTAGAACGTGAAAAAATTAGATTAGACAAAACCATTGCTAAATTACAAAAGGAGCGTAATAAATTACAAGCATATACTGATGCATTAGTGAAAGAAAAATCTATTGCTAAAGAAGGATCCGAAAAATTAGTTGAACAACAAGAAAAGATTCAAGACAAAATAAATAGTTTTCAAGAATTGTATGATAACAATCAAAAAATGCTGTCATTCGGAAGAAAATCTAATGAATTCATCCATAAATTCTTTCAAACAAAAAATAAAAAACAATTACAAGCTGAGTTTTTAAAGTGGGCGATGATTGAACAAGCCAAACATGAGAAATTAAAAGAAGAAAAGATTGAAAACGAGTTTAGAAAAAGTAACAATCAAAAAGAAAAACCACTTTCAAAAAGAGAACGAACAAAAATTAATAAAGCAATTAAAGTTCAGCAAAAACTAAAGGAAGAACAACTAAAAAAAACTGAAAAGGAAGTTATACCCGAAGTAAAAAAAGTAAGAAAAAAGAAAGTAAAAGTAGAAAGAGAAAAGGCAATTAAAATTGATGGATATCAATTTCAAGTAAATGATCGTGTTCGTTTAATTGATGGAAATGCAAAAGGGACAATTGATAAAATTGAAAAAAATATTGCAACCATAAATTATGGTTTTTTTATTGCAAAAAGCGATGTGAACCAATTGGAATTGGTACAAAGAGCTCATCCAAAATCCTTTCCAAAGAAAAAATCTTAATGCTTAAAGCTTACGGCCAAAAGCTTATAGCCCTTTTTATTCTGCATAACGTTCCATTTCTCTATCATAAAACAAGCTAGCTTCTTCAATCAATTGTGCAATTTCTATAGCTAGTTCTTCTTCATCACCCTGTAGATCATCTAACCACTCAACCTCATCATTTACTAAATTGATAATAAACTGCGGGTATTCAGTATGTACAACAAATATATCTTCAGGATGATCTGTATTATCTCCCATTAAAAATTTAGGTAGTGTCATTATCTTTAATTTATAAAAGCAAAAATAATTATATTTACTAAAACTTCAATAAAAAATAACATGATTAGAAAATATAACGCAACTGATTTAACCAATGTTATTGATATTTGGTATAAATCATCTATAATAGCTCACCCTTTTTTAGAAAACGATTTTGTAGAAAAAGTAAAAAAAGACATGCAAGAAATTTATATTCCAAAGGCTGAAACATGGGTTTATGAAGAAAATGGTGTCTTAATTGGTTTTATTTCTATGCTAGAAAATGAGGTTGCTGGCTTATTTGTAAACCCCAACCAGCAAACAAAAGGAATTGGAACACAATTGGTAGATTATGCTGCCAAACTTCACAACGAATTAGAAGTTGAAGTTTTTGAAAAAAATAAAATTGGCAGACCATTTTATGATAAATACGGATTTAAATTTATCAAAAAATATTTTGACAAAGTATCAAATCAAGAGATTTTGAGATTAAAGTTTAAAAGTAAAATTTAATTTTGTTATCTTACAGATGAATTATCAATTACAATAATTAAAATTAACAATTATGAGAAAACAAACACTACTAACAATTTTACTTGTTGTTCCATTTTTTATGATGGCACAAAAAAACAAAAAACCCAATATCTTGGTGATTTGGGGTG
>DAOVTF010000274.1 GCA_030633225.1 Flavobacteriaceae bacterium | reverse complement strand
CTATCCTAGCTATGAAAAAGATATTAAAGATCTGTTTAAAGGTCCTTTTGCTTCTATTAAAGAAAATATGATAAAAGAAGAATTAGGTTCAGAAAATTACACCAAACTTCAGAGTTTTAAGAAATTTTCAGAATATAAAGGTTTACAAACTAGATTGCCTTTTTTAATAGAGATAAAATAATTTAACAGAACCCTAACAGTTCAATTATTGTTTTGGCATAAGAATTGTAAATTAATCAATAGAAGCACTTCAGAAATGAGGTGCTTTTACTATATATTTTAGAAGCGATTATACTTTACAAAACTATAATCATATTTATTTTTATCATCTGCCTCAAAATCTTGACGAGAAATTTCTTTCCAAATAGACATGTCAATTTCTGGAAAAAAAACATCAGCATCAAATTCGTGGTGGACAAGCGTTAAATCTAGAACATCGGCAATTTCAAGTGCTTGTTTGTAAATTTCTGCACCACCAAGAATAAAAGGGTCTTTATCACTTTTAGCAGCATTTAAAGCATCGGTTAATGAATTTGTAACAATACAACCTTTAGCTGTGTAATTTGTATCTCTGGTAATTATTATAGTAGTTCTATTGGGTAAGGGTTTATTAAGAGATTCAAAGGTTTTTCTGCCCATAATCACATGATGCCCCAAAGTAACATTTTTAAACCTTTTTAAATCAGCAGGTAAATGCCAAATTAGCTGGTTGTCTTTTCCCAACGCATTATTTTTTGCAATAGCAGCGATTATAGTAACCATAAATAAGTTTAATATTTTAAGAATTTAAATTCTCTGGAGGTAATGGATTATTGAAAAGGTCTTTTTTTTCTAGTCTTTTTTCTAGTTTTTCAACTTTTGTTTGATGCTTTTCCATTAGTTTTTCAGTTTGATCACGTTCCCAATCTTTTCCAAAAAAGCGATTCATTACAAACACATTTATAAAATGGATTGTTAAAAAAAATAGCCAAATAAATATTCCCCAAACGAACCAATCTTCTTCTGGTTTGAATTTTATTACTTTATTAAGAATTACAAAAAAAGAAGATCCTACAAGAAATAGAACAAAGTGAAAGTATAAACCTTTTTTTTGTTTCGTTCGTTTTCTAGCTTTTTCGTAGAGTTCGTGATTTTGATCTGTCTTCAATATTCTAATGAATTTTTACATGTCCTTTACCCATTCTTTTATATAATCGGTAAAATCTTCTTTGTCGTTAAAATCATCTTCCTTATTATTCCTTAAAGAAGGATTTTCATTTATTTTTTCATTGTATAAACTACCAGATGTATTTAAAAAAACTTGTAATTTTTCTAATAATTTCACATCTTCAATTTGTGTAATTTGTTTGATCAGATTTAATTTGATTTGTAGAGCATTCATAGTATTTTTTTGTTTTAAACAGACACTTTTCCTTTAATATGGGGGTGTGGATTATAATCTACTAAGGTAAAATCTTTAAATGTAAAATCAAAGATATTTTTAATATTTGGATTAAGTTCCATTTTAGGAAGCGATTTGGGTTCACGAGAAAGCTGTAAATTAATTTGCTCCATATGATTATTATACACATGGGCATCACCAAAAGTATGAACAAAATCACCATATTCTAAACCTGTCACTTTAGCAATCATCATAGTTAATAAGGCATAAGAGGCTATATTAAATGGAACTCCTAAAAATATATCTGCACTTCGTTGATATAATTGACATGATAATTTACCATCGCTTACATAAAATTGAAAAAATGCGTGACAAGGAGGTAAAGCGGCTTTATTATTAGCTACATTCTCAGAAAAACTTACCGATGTATCTGGTAAAACACTAGGATTCCAAGCAGATACCATCATTCTTCTACTATCTGGGTTGTTTTTTATCGTTTCAATTACTTCTGCTATTTGATCAATACCATCGTTATTCCAATTTCTCCATTGATAACCATACACCGGACCCAAATCTCCATTTTCATCTGCCCAAGCATTCCAAATTTTAACACCATTCTCATTTAAATAGTCAATGTTGGTATCACCTTTTAAAAACCATAATAATTCGTAAATAATTGATTTTAAATGAAGCTTTTTTGTAGTTACCATTGGGAAACCTTTACTTAAATCAAAACGCATTTGGTGGCCAAATACACTTTTTGTTCCCGTTCCGGTTCGATCTTCTTTTACTGTTCCATTATCAATTACATGCTGTATTAAGTCTAAATATTGTTTCATTATTGGGTAAAAGGTTTTAAAATAAATTGCATTCAAAAATAGTTAAATCATAGTTTTTTATTCATTCTTAATAAAGATAATATGAACAAATTTTGTTGATAAAGATATAAATCAAATAGAAAGCTTGAGGATAATGACAGTTATTGCATTTTATTTTCACTTAATTACCCTAGAATCATTCCTGCAAAAGTAGCTGAAAGCAAAGAAGCTAAAGAACCTCCTAATAGTGCTTTCATTCCAAATTCAGATAAAAGTTTACGTTTTCCGGGAGCAAGAGAACCAATTCCGCCAATTTGAATACCAATAGAGGCAAAATTTGCAAAACCACATAACATATAAGTTGCCATTATAATGGATTTATTATAAGTGAAATGGGTTAGATTTGTTATGTCTTTTAATTCTGCCAATTGAATATAACCAACAAATTCACTTGCTACTAATTTAACACCAAGTAATTGTCCCATTAACATCATATCTTGTTTTGCCACACCTATTAACCACATTAGTGGCGAAAAAACAACTCCAAGTATTGCTTCTAATGAGAATTTGGGATAGGGTGTGTTAGCAGCCATCCATGAATTTAAATTGGTGACATCACCAATCCAGCCAAAAATTCCATTGATCATAGCTATAAAAGCTAAAAACACCAAAAGCATTGCCGCCACATTTATTGCAAGTTTTAATCCTTCAGAAGTTCCATTTGCAATAGCATCTAAAATATTTGAGCCTATTTTTTCATGAGACACTTTTACATCAGTATGGATCTCTTCAATTTGAGGATAGAGTATCTTTGAGATAACAATTGCACCTGGTGCAGCCATAACAGATGCAGCCAATAAATGTTTGGCATACATTAATCTAAGAACTTCATCATCTCCG
>DAOVTF010000096.1 GCA_030633225.1 Flavobacteriaceae bacterium | reverse complement strand
TTATTTGGGGAAGCTCATATTCAGCCGCTATTGTTTTCTTTTTAGGTAATGTTCATTATAACGTCAACGGAATTCTCGCATTTTCTCCAGGTGAGTATTTTAAAATAAATGGTAAAGAGATAAAATCATATGCTTCAAAAGTAAAATGCCCAGTATTTATAACTTCAGCAAAAAATGAAAATGATCAATGGAAAGATATTTACGCTTCTCTTAATAAAGATAAATATTCTTTTCTCCCTAAAGATGAAGGGAAACATGGCTCAAAAGCACTATGGGAAAACAATAATGGAAATGAAGAATATTGGAATGCTGTTACTAACTTTTTAATGACATTAAAATAAGATAAACCATGCGTAAATTATTTTTTAAAACTATAGTAGTTCTTCTGTTAATCTCTAGTGTAAATTCTTGCAAAAAAGAATTAGAACCAAATAATATAACAAAGTCTAAACCTGCTGAAATTCCATTTGCACTTGTAATTCACGGTGGTGCAGGAACAATAAAAAAAGCAAATATGACAGTTGAACAGGAAACAGCATACACTAAAAAATTACAAGAAGCTTTAGATACAGGTTACCGTATTTTAGAAAATGGTGGAACGGCAATTGAAGCGGTTCAAAAAACAATTAATGTTATGGAAAATTCACCACTTTTTAACGCAGGTAAAGGTGCTGTTTTTAATAGTTTAGGAAAACAAGAAATGGATGCTTCTATTATGGATGGTAAAACTTTAAATTCAGGCGCAGTAGCTGGAGTTTCTCTAATTAAGAACCCTATTAATGCAGCAATTTTAGTGAAAGATAGTACTCGCCATGTAATGTTATCCGGTAAAGGAGCCGAAGAATTTGCAAAACAATTTAATTTAGTATTTGAAGATGAATCTTATTTTTATACCGAAAAAAGAATGAATCAACTTAAAAAAGCTCAAAAAAAAGAGAAAGTTGTTTTAGATTATACTTCACTTAATAATTCTAGTTTAATTGATAATCACAAATATGGTACCGTTGGTTGTGTTGCAATTGATAAAGATCATAATATTGCTGCCGGAACTTCAACAGGTGGCATGACCAATAAAAAATTTGGTCGTATAGGTGATTCGCCAATTATAGGTGCCGGTACTTATGCTAATAATCAAACCTGTGGGGTATCAGCAACCGGAACAGGTGAATATTTTATAAGAACCTTAGCAGCACATCAAGTTTCAAATCTGGTACAGTATAAAAATTTGAATTTAAAAGAGGCTTTAAAACAAGTTGTTCATGTTGAAATTGATACTCTTGGTGGAGATGGAGGATTAATTGCTTTAGATAAAAATGGGAATATCGCTTGGGATTTTAATACAGAAGGAATGTATAGAGGATATAAAAAATCAACCGGAGAAAACGTTATAGAAATCTATAATAAAAACTAAATGAAATATATTTTTTTCTTATTTTTATTTATCACTCCATACTTAAGCGCTCAAAATACAAAGGCTGATTCACTTTCAATTTCAAATAATGGTTATATTGAAAAATATCATAATCAATTGAATATCAAATTTGAAGTTAGTAATGAAGTTGGAAATTATAAATTATTTTTTGATAATAATAAAGCAAATATATCACCCAATATAGGAGTTAGATATGCTTTTGGTTTCAATTACAGATTTGCTAGTATTAGACTTGGAATTAGACCTAAATTATCGGATAGTAGTATTGACGATAAAGGAGAAACTGATAATTTCAAATTAAGAGTAAAACTATTATTTAATGAATGGTCTCATAAATTGGAATACAATTATGTAAAAGGTTTCTATATTAAAAACACTAATGACTATACCATCGATAATTTAGAGAACAACAATCATATTCAATTTCCAGATATGAAAACAAGTATTTTTTCAGGTACTTCGGCATATAAATTCAATAATAATTATTCAGTAAGAGCAGTAGAATCACAAACAGAAATTCAAATTAAAAGTGCTGGTTCTTTAATGCCAAGTGTAGATTATTGGTTTTATAAAATTAGTGACACCAAAAAATATAAAAACCCACAAGGAGAAATAATAGAAAGAGAAAAATACAATAACTTTGAAGGAATTAATACGATTGTAAATATTGGGTATTATTACACTTTTGTTTATCATAAAAATTGGTACGTAAATGTATTTGGAGCACCGGGAGTTGGTATGGATTTTTACAAAGTAAAAACAACCACACCCGATGAGCAATTCACAAATAGTTATAATGACATTGTATATTCTCTACAAAGTGGAGCAGCTGTTGGTTACAGTACAAAAAAGTATTATTTTGGGGTGGATTTTAACAGCAGAATAACTAAAGAAAATTATGGAAAAGATCAGTTTCATTTTAATACCTCAACAAATACTTTTCATCTATTTATAGGTTATCGTTTTAGGGCACCTAAAACTGTAAGTAAAACATTAGATATAATTGAAGAAAAGGTTCCAATTTTGCAGAAAGAAGACTCTAAATTATAATTAGTTAACATTAAACATATCTTATGATTATAAAAAATATAACCGACCATATTGAAGAATTGGCACCTCTAGCCTATGCTGAAGGATTTGATAATGTTGGTTTACTAGTTGGAAATTACAACACAGGAATTTCGGGAATATTAGTTACACTTGACACCTTAGAAATAACGATAGATGAGGCTATTGAAAAAAATTGTAATTTAATTATAAGCTTTCATCCTATAATATTCAGTGGTTTAAAAAAATTAACTGGTTCAACTTACGTGGAACGCGTTGTAATGAAAGCAATAAAAAATGACATAGCTATTTATGCCATTCATACTGCCTTGGACAATTCTTTTAAAGGAGTTTCTGCTAAAATGTGTGATGTTATTGGTTTGAAAAATACCCAAGTATTGATGCCTCAAAAAGGAAATATTAAAAAACTAACCACTTATGTTCCAGTAAAAGATGCTGATGAATTGCGCGATTCTCCGTTTATAGCTGGTGCCGGAAATATTGGAAATTACGAAAATTGTAGTTTTAATATGGAAGGGAAAGGCACTTATAAAGGAAACGAAGATTCAAATCCAACTATTGGCGAAAAAGGAAATCTTCATATAGAAAAAGAAACATTTATTAGTGTAATTTTTGAAAAACATTTAGAAGGAAAAATTGTTAAAGCACTTTTTAAAAATCACCCTTATGAAGAAGTTGCTTATGATATCGTAAGTTTAGATAATGTTCACCAAAATATTGGTATGGGAATGATAGGTGAGTTAGATGAAGCGATGGATGAAGCACATTTCTTTAAATTATTAAAGAACAAGTTTCATTTAAAATCAATAAAACATTCCGCTTTAAGCGGAAATAAAATTAAAAAAGTTGCAGTTTTAGGAGGTTCAGGTAGTTTTGCCATTGAACAGGCAAAAAAAACTGGTGTTGATATTTTTGTCACATCCGACTTAAAATATCATGATTTTTTTAAGGCCGAAAATAAGATTGTTTTAGCAGATATTGGTCATTATGAAAGTGAGCAATTCACAAAAAATCTTTTAGTAGATTATCTTACAAAAAAATTCACTAATTTTGCAATCATTTTATCAGAAAAAAATACAAATCCTATCAACTATATTTAGAAATGGCAAAAAAGAAAGAGGTTACCGTTGAAGACAAATTAAGAGCTTTATATGACTTGCAATTGATCGATTCAAGAATTGATGAAATTAAAAATACTAGAGGTGAATTACCACTAGAAGTTAAAGATTTAGAAGATGAGATTGAGGGGTTGCAAACCAGACTTAATAATTTCAATACAGATATTGAAAATTTAGAAACTGGTATTGCGAACAAAAAAAATAATATTGAAGAAGCAAAAACTTTATCAAAAAAATATAACGAACAACAAAAAAATGTTCGTAATAATAGAGAATTTGATTCTATATCAAAAGAGGTTGAATATCAAGATCTTGAAATTCAATTAGCTGAAAAGCACATCAAAGAATTTGAGGTAAAAATTGCTCAGAAAAATGAAATAATTGATGCTGCAAAAGAAAGAATAAAAGATAAGGATACTCATTTAAAACACAAACAAGATGAGCTTAATTCAATTCTAGAAGAAACCAAAAAAGAAGAAAGTGTTTTAAATAAAAAATCTAAGGAGTTTAGTAAATTAATTGATGAAAGATTGCTTAAAGGTTATCAAAAAATTAGATTAAATGTTAGAAACGGATTGGCCGTTGTAACTATTGAAAGAGGAGCATCAGGTGGATCATTTTTTACTATTCCACCACAGAGACAAGTTGAAATTGCTGCTCGTAAAAAAATTATTACAGATGAGCATAGTGGTAGAATTTTAATAGATTCTCAGTTAGCTGAAGAAGAAGTAAAGAAAATGTCTAAATACATTTCTTAATAAAATTCAATCAATTATAATTACAGTCTAAGCCTTCAAATATTTTGAAGGCTTTTTTATTGCATTAGTCTGACTTTCTGTTCTTTTATATTATTCCTTTATAATATCAATACCAAAATAATCCAAAATATTGGTATAGATTCAACCCAAAAACTACTATAATACTTTCCTTGATTACTAGTCGAAAAGATTAAAAATAAAAATGATATTAAAGAGATTGAAAAAGTAACTAAAATTGAAGTTTTGTCAATTGGCACTAACAAAAAACCTAGAATAAAAAATATTAATAAAGATATAGATCCAATGATTTTAGATTTTTTTACACCAATAGTCTGAGGCAAGGTTCTCAATTCAGGTGAATCAATATGAACATCTCGAATATCAAACGGAATTGTTATTGCAACTATCAATATAAATCGTTGAATAAATAATATCCAAACATCAAATGAAAATTGAATACCATGTTGAATCAATGGAAATAATACGGTTACTCCGGCACATGTAAAAGCAATTAAAAATAATTTTAGACTAGCAATACTTCTTAAATTTTTTATATTTAATGTTAAAGGAACTACATAAAAAATAGAGGCTAAAACAAAAGGGAAAAGTATAACTAAAGCTTGAATTTTAATTTGAAATGCAAAATAAACAAGAAATATAATACTTAAGGAGTTCAATAAGATTATGCTTTTGTTTTTATTATTACTCCATTGTTATGATTTAATACTAAATCCATAAATTTGATAGAACCTGATAAAAGTATATACTAATATGGTTGAAAAAAAATTAAATATTGGGATTAAATTATCATCAATATGATACGCCAACAAAGTAATTTTAGTAAAACAGAATATTGCTATAGCTACATGTAAATTACTAGAAATATAAAAACTAAAAATATTTTTAAATAAACTCATTAATCTACATATTAGCTCATCTTAATTCAAAATTTACTTTACTTTTGTTGCATAAAATAAATCTACATAAATTCATATGAAAACACTTATAATCTCACTCATTTTTATAATTTTTCTTTCAATAAATACTAAAAGTCAAACTATAGGAGATGGTTCTCCAGGCTTCACTGATAATAATCCTGTTTTACTAGATAAACCTATAAGATTTTCACCTTATAAAAATAATACATTTCTTTTTGTTGATTTTAATAATTATGCTATTAGATCTGTTGATGAAAAAGGACAAGTGAAAACACTATTTGGAGGCTCTGACAAAAAAGGTTATAAAGATGGAAATACTAAAGATGCTCTTTTCGATGGAATTCATGGAGTAGCTTATGACAATAAAAAAGATCTTATTTATATAGCGAGTGCATCTAGCAATATTGTAAGAGAAGTCTCGAATAAAAATGGTGAATTTTATGTTAAAACCATTGCAGGAACACCTCAGGAAAAAGGATTTAATGAAGGTTCTGCCAATAAAGCGAAGTTCAATTCATTACATCAGATTCTTTTAAATAAAGATGGAAGTATTTTGGTTTTGGATATTGGTAATGCCAAAATAAGAAAAATTGACAAGGGACAAGTATCAACATTGGTTGGAAAAGATTCTTTATCACCTATTAAAGTAGATTGGAAATATCCAATTGATATGGCATTTGATGGAGATGATATAGTAATTTGTGATGCTGGAAATAGTAATATTTACAGATTTACTCCCGGAAAAGAAATTAAACAACTACAATTAAGTCAGCCATTAAAGATGCCCCATGGAATCACAGCTGATAAAAATGGGAATTTATATATCGCAGATATGGGAAACAATGCAATTTATAAAATAGAAAATGATAAAACTGTTTCTAAGATAAAAGCTACTCCCGAAAATGGTTTTGATAAATTGAATAAACCTGCTGATGTAATCATTGTAAATGGAGTTTTATGGGTTGCTGACCTATATAATCATCAATTAAAACAGCAAAAATTATAAATTTAGATTATCAAAATTTAGTACTTTTTTGTAATTTTACATTTATCAAAATATTAATATTATGCAAACAGATTCATTTGTTTTACGTCACCTTGGTCCACAAAAAGATCAAGTTCAGGCAATGTTAAAAACTTTAGGTTTAAAATCAACTAACGAGTTAATTTTTAATACAATTCCAGATGATATTTTATTAAAGACCGCGTTAAACTTACCTGAAGCAATGAGCGAAAATGAATTTGCTTCACACATTCAAAAACTTGGATCAAAGAATAAATTATTCAAAACCTATATTGGTTTAGGCTATCATGCCACAACATTGCCAGCTGTAATCCAAAGAAATATTTTTGAAAATCCAAGTTGGTATACATCATACACACCATATCAAGCTGAAATTTCTCAAGGAAGATTAGAGGCTTTACTAAATTATCAAACTGTAATTACTGATCTTACAGGCTTACCACTTGCTAATTCATCACTTTTAGATGAGGGAACAGCTGCAGCAGAAGCCATGATCATGCTTTTTAATGGTAGAAGTCGTAATCAGAAAAAAGCAAATGCAAATCAATTTTTTGTTTCTGATGAAGTTTTGCCTCAAACAATTGATATTCTTAAAACAAGATCAGAACCTTTAGACATTAAATTGATTTTTGGAGATCATGAAAAAATAGAATTTAATGAAAATTTCTTTGGTGCAATTGTTCAATATCCAGCAAAGCATGGAGAAATATTTGATTATACAAAATTTATTGAAAATGCTCATAAAAAAGAAATAAAAGTTGTAGTTGCTGCTGATATTTTAAGCTTAGCAATATTAAAATCTCCTGCCGAAATGGGTGCAGATGTTGCTGTTGGAACAACACAACGGTTTGGAATTCCGCTAGGTTTT